>JBDNFQ010000116.1:0-14925 GCA_041689715.1 Bacteroidia bacterium | reverse complement strand
CGGTTTTCACCTTTTACCCACTCTACTACTGCATTAAAAGTAGCTACTACCTCGTACATAAAGTACTGCTCTACTGTGATTTTTGCTTCCATTTTACTTAATCTTTACTTTATTTAACTCCTTAATCTGTGGCAATATTATTATCATAATACATTGATTTTATGATAATAAAGTAAAAAATGCACAGCTTAACTTTGCCGTAAAACACTTAAATCATACTAACTTAACTTCTTGATTAAGCTTAATATTTTACTTAATTTTGTTACCTTCGTGAGTATTCATAGTGTTATTAAGTAGTAATATACCGCCACAGCAGTTGCTAGCAGATTTCATATCTAGCTCACTAGCACAGGCACATCATATCTATTGCATAGCTCAATACGACAATAGCACTGTCCTCATTCAAACAGAAAAAGGAGAATATATAAATGTGCTTCCTGCTTCACTCTCCCACTTTTTAGCCACTAGCAATACGGGATGGTATGCTATCAATGAAACTCCCTTTAGCAAGAGTCTACAAATAGGTCAAACTCTTCTTGAGATGGAACTGGATCGAGACTTTCTTTTCCTCAGAAATATAAAGGTAGACGATTGTACAGTTTTTCTTTTAGTACAACTAAAGCCCTTTGGCCTAGCTAAGGATAAACACCTATTAGTAGCAGAAAAAAAACAGTTTGAACGAACTATAAAAGGTTTTATAGATAGCCTACTTCATATTAGAACTCAAGACAAGGATATATTAAAAGACATAGCCAAGAGCAATCAGATGGCGACTACGGAAATAGCCGAGACTAAGAAGCAGCTTAGCATCCAAAGTCAAAACTACGAAATAGCCATAAGCCAGTTTATACAGCTAATAGTAAACAAGCTACAGCAAAAGTATGGTGTAGAAATAAGAATGAGTCGCGAGTTTGTAGACGACCTCAAGGAGTATAGACTTCCCTTTGACCAACTAGAACCTAACCTAGAGCGACACGTACAGATAGAGCTAAACCTTTCCTTGATAAAAGATGAGCATGAAATACTCCTCACTCCTTCTCACCTAGTTAGCTTTACTAGTAGTTCCAAGTCCGTAGTTTATCCCAATGAGGATGAAATGCAACTGGGCAGATATGCTAAGACTTACAAACTACTAGACCGATATGAGGCAGCAGCTAAAATAGCACAAGAGAATGGGCTCAGTGTAATAGGTAAAAATATAGGAAATCACTGCTCACCACCCGTTAGTAATGCTAGTATCACAGATGCTCTAAATAAGCACGCCAAAAAGACTTTCGAACTCTTTGGCAAGTATCCAGACCGTTGGAATACCATTCGTCATAATTTTCGCTCGGTAGCTAATATCATAGAAAAGGAAACCGAACGTCGCAGGGACATAGCTTAGATAATCCAAACTATTTTCTTACATCTTCATCGAGTTATCCTTATACATCAAACTACGATGTTTATCTTTGATAAGTTAAAAAAAAAAGGAATGACACGGACAATTGAAAACTTAGTCTTTAAAGGAGGCGGAGTACTAGGAATAGCCTACGCTGGAGCCATAGAAGCTTTAGAAAAAGAAGGCGTACTGAGTCAGGTAAAACGAACAGCGGGCACCTCGGCAGGTGCAGTAGCTGCTACACTTATTAGCCTAGGTTACTCCTCTAAAGAGATAGTAGAAGTACTAGGAGATACTAATTTCAAGAAGTTTCAGGATGACCTAAATCCGCTAAAACTCACCAAAAAATATGGGCTCTATCGAGGCGAAAAGCTACTCAACTGGATAGAGGAAATCATCGAGCAAAAGACGGGCAACAAGAATCTCACATTCGCTGAGCTAGAGGAGCAGGGATATAAGACGCTAAAAGTATTTGCATCAGACCTTAACACTGCCACTCTTACAGAGTTTTCTTGCCAAAAAACTCCAGACGTCAAAATAGCAGAGAGCATACGTGCGAGTATGTCAATTCCCCTTTTCTTTGATGCGTGGAAATTTCCTGACGGAAAGCCTAATAATCATATCTATGTGGATGGCGGAGTCCTCTACAATTATCCTATTACTGCATTTGACAATTTAGATAAAACACTTGGTTTTTTTATTGATATCAACGAGGAAGATGACGGACTAGACTTCAATGATGTCAGCTCCTATCTCAAGCATCTATTTCGCACCGTACTCAATGCACAGAATGTAGACTTTTTCAAAACCTTAGAAAGTAAAAAAACTACGGTTATAATCCAAAATAAGGGAATAGCTATCACTAACTTTAGCCTAAGCAAGGAGCAGCAAGACATACTCTACAGAGAAGGGAGGCAAGCTACACTCAATTATTTCAAAGCCTTGAAACAGGTTTAGTACATTTAAGAAAAAAAGTTTTATGGATTTACTTAGCTGTAGTACATTCGCGAAAAACCAATAATTAATGAAAATCAACGGACACTCACACCTGCTGCCTTATCCTGAGCAAATACCCCAGTTCATGAAAGACAAAGAAATCTTCTGGATAGACAGTGACCGTAAGTTTATGCGACAGAAAAAGTGGTCTAGGCCTATCACTGCAGACAGTTTTTTCTTAAATGAAAAGCTCGAGTGGATGGATGAAAATAAGATAGACCACGCAGTGGTACTAAACCTATCTCAGCTATACGGCAATGGCCTTACGCAGAGTGATATGAAACAGGCCTTGAGATTTCAAAATGATTTTAATGCTGAGGTGCAAGCAGATAACAACGGAAGGTTTACAACTGGGTTTGTAGTACACGCGGGTTTCGTAGAGGGTGCTTTATGGGAAATAGAACGCTGTGTAGAAAAACTAGGGATGAAAGTACTCTGCCTACCTACTCATTATCTCAATACAGCTGGTAAATGGAGGGTGATTTTCAATAAAGAAACGGAGCCTATCTTAGAACTAGCAAACAAATACAAGCTAGCCATAGAAGTGCACCCATACGATGGTGAGAAATTTATAAAACTAGAAGATAA
The DNA here is from genome assembly GCA_041689715.1 of Bacteroidia bacterium. Taxonomy (GTDB): domain Bacteria; phylum Bacteroidota; class Bacteroidia; order NS11-12g; family UBA9320; genus UBA9320. The sequence continues at coordinate 11,960 of JBDNFQ010000116.1, read as the reverse complement.
ATCTTGGAGGTTTCACCTGATATGGATGCTAGCTCAATGTGCAGACTCCTACCACTTCTACACCCTCAATGGGTACTATGAAAAATATCCCAATATACGAACTTGCTTTGCACACGGTGGGCAGCTTAATCATATCAATATTGGTAGAAGAACACAAGGTTTTGACGGCAGACCAGACCTATTTGAAGGAATGGAGCGACCACGTAAGGCCGTTGGGCATCCTAATATTTACTTTGATACTTTAGTGCATGACACTATTTCCTTTGAGGTAATGCTAAGAAGGCAGCAATCTACTGATCAGATACTGATGGGATTAGACGACCCTTATCCTCTAGGTGAGATGGAAAGCGAAAAACAAAGTAGCTATCCGGGAAAATTACTAGACCTAGCCTTAGCAGAAGGTCTTATAAACGATAAGCAGCACGCTGAAATTTGGGAAGATAACGTGGTAAAATGGCTATACGGAGACGATACGCAGGCATTTTACGATAGAATAAAGTCTTAAAAATATACATACTACTTGTAAGCGTGAATAACGCGAAGAAGTCTAGGTGCATTTTTGTACAAAGAATAATATATGGCGGCACAAAACATTGCAATCATCTACGGAGGAAAATCTACCGAACACGAGGTATCCATACGCTCTGCTAGAAACATAGCTAAAGCAATAAACACAGCTAGATATACGCTATGCCTGATAGCAATAGCAAAGGACGGGAGTTGGTATGCCAAATCTCTAGAAGAGCTCCTTGCTGAGAATGTGGTTTTGCATTCTAAAAATAGACTCAGTCTGCTTCCTGGAGGAGATAGAGGTGTATTAATAAATCAAAGTACAAACTTGGAACTACCAAAACTAGCAGCCATATTTCCTATAGTACATGGTACAGGTGGAGAAGATGGCAGTCTGCAGGGTCTGCTAAAAACAATGAACATACCCTTCGTAGGACCGGGAGTTATAGGCTCAGCTTTGTGCATAGACAAGGAAATAACTAAAAGAGTACTTAGCGAGGCTGGGATAGCTAATAGCAAGTTTTTAGCCTACCACAGTTCACAGCGAAACCAAATCACATACGAAAAGTCTCAAGCAGCTCTTGGGGTACCGATGTACATCAAGCCGCCAAATCTGGGTTCATCTGTAGGAATAAGTAAAGTGACGACCAAAAGAGAATTTGACGTAGCTATAGATGAAGCTCTGAAATATGATAGAAAAGTACTCATAGAGCAAAGCATAGTAGGCCGTGAGATAGAATGTGCCGTATTGGGCAATGCAGACGTACAAGCATCTCCTGTAGGTGAAGTAGTTACCAATCAAGATAGCCATACGTTCTACGACTATGCAGCCAAGTACACAGACGCCAATGGATCTGTGACTATGATACCTGCACAACTGGACGAAGCCACCCAAAACCGTATCAGAGAAATAGCGATAAAAACCTACAAAGCTCTCAACTGTGAAGGTATGGCACGCGTTGACGTCTTCTTGACAGATAGCGGAGAGATTATAGTAAACGAAGTAAATACACTGCCGGGGTTTACAGACATCAGCATGTATCCTAAACTATGGGAAGTTGGAGGAATAGCCTACTCTGAGCTCATCTCCAAGTTAATAGAGCTTGCAATAGAACGAAGTAAGGAAGAGGATAAGGTGCAGACGAGTGTTTAATCAAATTAGGATTGAATAAATACTACAAGACCTCATCTCTGAACTAAGTAACAAATAGTTGCCGTCAACAGTAAACTCTAGAAGAGAATCCGTCCAAAAATTTACAATCCATAGACATCCTGTGTTTACATGTTATTATCTAGTAGCAGTTGTGCTGAACTTACTAGTCTACTTTTGTTTCTATTAATAAAAACTAATATGAAAAAAAGTGTCTATTTCCTATTAATCGTGTTCTTATCGTCTACAGTGGCTTGTGTGCCGGCTCGTAAGTTGGAAGAACTACAAGTTAAGTATGATACCCTACAAAGTGATTTTGATGCATTAAAAACGCTTAAAGAATACGGGGACAACCTGTTGACTTCGCTCAAAGCTCAATATATTGCTTTGGAAGCTGAGTATGAAACTACTAAGGCTGAGTTTGGTAAGCAAAAAGTAGATTATGAGCGTGTTCAAGAATCGTATGAATTATTAAACAAGAACTATAAGAGCCTAGTAAATAGTAATGAGAGTACCAAAAAAGACTTGCGTTATGAGCTAGAAAGGCTAGACAAACAGCTGGATGAGAAAAAACGCGAATTGTTTGCTAAGGAAAGTAGGCTTACCGAGAAAGAGAATGAAACCACTAAGCTTAAAACTTCTTTAGATGCATTAGCAGTATCACTAAAAGAAAGAGAGAAGCGAGTAAACGAGCTTGAGGCTAAACTTGCTGCTCAAGAAAAAGCAGTATCTGACCTCAAGAATAAGCTTACTGAGTCACTTATAGGATACAAAAATAGTGGCATTAGTGTGGTAGAAAAGAACGGCAAAATCTATGTATCATTGGATAACAGCTTGTTATTTGCCTCTGGCAAAACAGATATAGACTCCAAAGGAAAGACGGCACTGCTTAAAGTAGCAGAGAGCTTAAAAGACTTAGAAGATTTTGATATTATGGTAGAAGGGCACACAGACAATCAGCCTATGAACTCCGCTACTATTACAGACAACTGGGACCTGAGTGTACTCAGAGCTACATCTGTAGTAAGATACATGACCACAGAAGGGAACATGGATCCTATCAAAATAATACCAAGTGGACGTAGTAAGTATGTACCTGTAAATACTGCAGATACAAAGGAAGCTAGAGCAGAGAATCGTAGAATAGAAATCATCCTTTCTCCTAAACTAGATCAGTTGATGAGTATTATAAAGTAAGATTAAAATATTAAAAAAGGGTTCGCTGTGACACACAGCGAACCCTTTTTTTGTGCTATAGATAGTCACTTAAGCTGCGAATAGCTACTTCTTCTGCCCCAGCAAATATGCTTTCATAAACGGCTCTAAATTACCATCCATTACTGCTTGTACATTACTGGTCTCTTCACCTGTTCTCACGTCTTTTACTAGCTTATACGGGTGCATTACATAGTTACGTATCTGACTGCCCCACTCTATTTTCATCTTACCGTTTTCTATATCTGCACGAGCATCTTTCTGCTTACGTAGCTCTATATCATACAGTTGAGACTTTAGCATCTTCATGGCTTCTTCTTTGTTGGCCAGCTGAGAACGAGCTTGTTGGCATACTACCATAATACCAGAGGGTTTATGCGTCAGCTGTACTTTAGTCTCCACCTTGTTCACGTTTTGACCACCGGCTCCTCCACTTCTAGAGGTCTGCATGTCTATATCGCCCCAGTTGAGTTCTATCTCTATGCTATCGTCTACTAACGGATATATATAGGCTGACGCAAAACTCGTATGTCTACGTGCACTACTGTCAAACGGAGAAATTCTAACCAAACGATGCACTCCGTTATCTCCTTTCAAATATCCAAAGGCAAAATCTCCACTTATTTGGATTCTAATCGACTTAATACCTGCTACATCGCCGTCTACTTGGTCTAAGACATCTGCTTTGAAACCATTATTCTGTGCCCACATGATATACATACGGCTGAGCATACTCGCCCAGTCATTGCTCTCTGTACCCCCAGCACCTGCATTTATCTCTAATATAGCATCCAGTTGGTCTTCTTCACCACTGAGCATATTTTTAAACTCCAGATCTTCTAGCTTTAGCAGTGTTTTCTGATAGTTACTCTTTATCTCCTCATCTACCTCCTCTCCCATTTCTTTAAACTCTAGCAGCACTTCTATCTCCTCTGCACCTGAATTCACACCTGACCATGCATCTGTCCAGATTTTCTTTTTCTTGATGTTTCGTAAGTGGAATTCTGCTTTTTTAGGATCATTCCAGAAGCTAGGGTCTAGTGTCTGCTGCTCCTCGTCGGCTATGAGAGCTAGGTTTTTGACTAAGTCAAAGATAGTCCGCAAGCTTAGCTGTACGGTCTTTAATGTCGTTGAATTGATCAGATGTCATCTTGGGGCGAAATTAATTAGTTATACGTGAAATAGCATAAAAAAATGCCAACCGATCTCTCGAATAGCGTTTCAGACTTTAATCCTAACTTCTTACTTGCCTCCAAACAGATACGATACGCCTAGGTAGCCCATCATATTTTTGTTACGGAAACGGTCGTTGCCGTCATAGCCTATTTTGTCTTCTGAAGTATATTCAGTAAATACAAGTCCAACTCCAAGATCCATTCCAAGTCTTTGGGTCACGTTATAGGTCAGGTTTAGCGTAGAGTTCAGGCTACCAAGGTCATTATCTCCAATGAGTAGAACATTTACACTAGTAGGTGAAGAAATTACGCTCTGATTAGCTGGCACCGGACCATTTGCCTGTGAAGCTTTTCCTGGACCAAAAGACTTATAATCACTTTCACCACCAAAACTTATACCAACAACATCTATGTCAAAACTAAGAGATATTCTTTCTGTAAAAACATATCCTAAACGAACGTATAGGTTAGCAAAATTATTTTGAACTGAATATTGAGTAATAGTATCTACCTGATCATCATTTACTGTATACTTAGCTGGTGCTGTAGTGTACTCTAAGTTATTTCCGTTGAAAACACTTATTCTTACTCCCGGATTGATATGAAACTTATTACTTAATACATTAAACTCACGCTCTGCTCCTAGAGTAAACATAGCAGCTCCTGCTCCTAACGATGCTCCTGCGTTTACTCTATACTGAGCCATAGCTCCTAAGCTACTAGCTAGCACTAACGCCATCATTACTATTTTTTTCATTTTTTATAAATAATTATTTAGTTGATTCTGTTAACAATCATAAACGGTTAAGATTTAAAATCCTTACACCGTAAGGCATAAAAAAAGAGCTTAACTAAGCTCTCCTTTTATTTTATCTCTTATTTCTTTTATTTCTTCCCTGTTTGCAGGTCGATCTACTTTTAGCATCAGCTCTAGCAGATACTCCATATCAGTCATATCTCCTATTTCTTCCTCGGCTACATATCCAAGATCAAAGTTGCCTTTCTCAGTAATGTAAGCACTAGCAAGTCTACATATCTTTACTATAGTAGGGTCTTCTTCCTCTAGAGCTAGCACTCTGATCTCTGCTAGTTGTGCTACCGCTTTGTCAGCATCAAATTTCTTTGTAACGTCTTTCAGTAAGTTATTGACAGCTAAATTAGCTTTTGCTTCTCTCATTTTATTCTATTATTTAAGTGCGAAAATAATTTTAAACGCCCCAAAATCCATAGACTTTTTATACAGATAGTCTATTCTGTTCACTTTTTAAAAACAATAAACATTCTTGCACTCTATAATCTATTGTAGACTAGATAGTTATCTTTGTTCTTCATTTGTACTTAATAACAATTCCATAACTAATCTGTTGCTAATAATTATATGCTTGCTGAGATAATCACCATTGGAGACGAAATACTAATAGGTCAGACTGTAGATACTAACTCTGCGTGGCTCGGTGAGCACCTCAATAAATATGGAATAGAAGTAATTCAAATCACATCTATTAATGATAAAAAGGCTAGCATAGTATACGCTCTACAAGATGCAGAAAAGCGTGCTGACGTAATCCTCATCACAGGCGGCCTAGGTCCTACTAAAGATGATATTACCAAAAAGGTGCTCGCAGATTACTTTGGTGCTAAACTCATTATAAATGAAGGTGCCTTAGAAAACATAAAAGATATCTTTCACCGCCGTGGCAGAGAGGTACTACAGATTAATGTAGACCAAGCCTCAGTACCTGACAATTGTGAAGTAATACTCAATAGCAAGGGAACAGCACCGGGTATGTATTTCGAAGAAAAGGGAAAAATATACGTGAGTATGCCAGGTGTGCCTTATGAGATGAAGGCTATGATGGATCAGGTAGTTTTTCAAAAACTAAATGCCAAAGGAGATAATTACACTATAGTGCACGATACTATCACAGTAGTAGGTGTGCCAGAGTCTCACTTATCAGTAGCTATAGAAAGTATAGAAGATAATCTACCACCTCACGTTAAACTAGCCTATCTGCCGCATCTTAACTTAGTACGACTAAGACTGAGTGGTAAATCCGCAGAACATACTGCTGATGAGCTTAGACTTGGCATAAAAACTGCTTTTGACCAGATTAAATCGATCATAGGTGATGTATGGTTTGATGGAGACCATAACCTACCCGAGATAGTGGGTGATTTATTAAAAGCCCATAAACAAACCATAGGCACTGTAGAGTCATGCTCAGGAGGTTTTGTAGCTCATAATCTCACTGCAGTAGCAGGCAGCTCAGCATATTACAAAGGCAGTCTATTGACGTATGCGGATGAAACTAAGGTAGCCATAGCAGGTATAGATCAAGCTATGCTCAATGAGTATGGTGCAGTAAGTGAACAAGTGTGCGAAGCAATGGCCCGCAATGCTAAGGCTAAGCTAGAAGTAGACTATTGTATCTCTACTACAGGAATAGCTGGTCCAGATGGCGGAACCTCAGATAAGCCTGTAGGTCTTGTTTTTATAGGCTTAGCTAAGCCTAACGGCACTGTAGAAGTGAAAAGATGTGAGTTTCACGGTACTCGATTACAGATCATAGAAAGAACCGCTTATACGGCGTTGGATATGGTGAGGAGAGCGGTTATTTCATAAAGTACTAAAATTGTATACTTCCTGAGAAAATCAGCTATTTAACTCTCAACGATTGCCTTCACCACTCGCACGCCATCTAAAGCAGCACTGATTATTCCTCCAGCAAACCCTGCTCCTTCTCCACATGGATAGAGATTAGTCAGCTCGATATGATGTAGTTCTTTAGTGCGAGGAATACGCACAGGTGCACTCGTTCTGCTCTCTGGAGCCGTGACTATTGCGTTTTTATGGTCAAAGCCTTTTAGTTTATTAGTCACGGCTCTTAAACCTTCTCGCAAGCGATAGTTAATTTCAGCAGGATATAGTTCATTCAAATCTACACTTTTCATTCCAGGATTATAGCTGCTCTCATTTAGATTAGAGCTTTTCTTTTCTGCTAGGTAGTCTGTTAGGTTTTGGGCAGGTACTTTAAACTCTCCTCCACCCATTGTATAGGCTTTCTGCTCTATTGATTTCTGAAACTCTAATCCTGCCAAAGGTCCGTGAGATTTAAATGCCTTCCACTCTTCCTCTCCTATCTCTGTTACCCAACCACTATTAGCATACTCCCCATTTCGCTTGCTAGGGCTCCACCCATTTACCACCACTTCTCCATTATCTGTGGCTGCAGGTGCTATAATACCGCCCGGACACATACAAAAAGAGAATGCTCCTTTCCCCTTTACCTGAGTGACAAGACTATAAGATGCCGGAGGTAGAATCTTGGCATTCTGCTCATTGTGATACTGTATAGTGTTGATCAGCGTTTGTGGATGCTCTATTCTAAATCCCATGGCAAACGGCTTAGCTTCTAAGGCTATTTTCTTATCGTGTAGTAAATAGTAAATATCTCGGGCACTGTGACCTGTAGCCAGTATTACATAATTACATGATTCCCATTGTCCGTTTACCGCTAGTTTGGTTATGGTATTTCCTTCGTACTCTAAGTCAGTAAGCTTCGCTCCAAAACGAACCTCTCCACCTCTTTCTATGATAGTTTCTCGCAGTTTCTCTATGATTTCCGGCAGCTTATTAGTACCAATGTGTGGATGAGCTTCGTACAGAATATTTTCATCTGCTCCGTGTAGTACGAAGTATTCCAATATTTCTTGAATCTTACCTCGCTTCATTGAGCGAGTATACAGTTTACCATCAGAAAATGTACCTGCTCCACCTTCACCGTAGCAATAGTTAGACTCTTTATTCATCTCACCTGCTCTATTGAGTTTAGCTACGTCTCGGCGTCTTTGCTTTACGGCTTGACCTCGTTCTATCACTACGGGTTTCATTCCCATTTGCAAGCATTGCAGTGCTGCAAATATTCCCGCAGGGCCAAAACCGACTATATGTACAGTCTCCTCTTTTTTTAGAGGTAAAAAATCAGGCACTTTCAGCTCCTCAGGGAAGTCAGCATCCGTAAAAACCTCCAGCCTAAGGTTGTATTTTATATTTAATTTACGGGCGTCTAATGACTTTTTAAGCGTCACTATAACGTTTATTTTGGCATTCACTTTACCTACCCTCGTTTTTAGCCACGACTGTAAATCATCTCTATTTTGATGATACTCAATTATGGGAATACTTATTTCTACTATGTCTCTAGCCACTATACTTTTCCAAGAAATGTCCACAAAGATTTTATAAAACTTGAATATAGAGCACCTTTGTTCTCAACAAGATGACAAAATCAATATCTGAACTAAAAGATTACGTAGCTCAAACGCGTAGAGACATAGTACGAATGGTACACGGAGTGCAGTCTGGCCATCCTGGAGGATCTCTTGGCTGTACTGAGTTTCTTACTGTTTTATACCAAAATGTATTGAGACATAATTCTGCTAATTTTAATATGGATGCCAAAGACGAGGATGTATTCATCTTATCCAACGGGCATATTTCTCCTGTATTTTACAGTGCATTAGCCCACAGTGGCTATTTTCCCGTGTCAGAGCTTGCTACTTTCAGAAAACTAAATACTAGGCTGCAAGGTCATCCTACCACACACGAAGGTTTGCCGGGAGTGCGTATAGCGTCAGGATCTTTAGGACAAGGACTATCAGTAGCTTGCGGTATAGCCCAAGCTAAGAAAATCAACAATGAAGATAAATTAGTTTATGTACTTATGGGCGATGGCGAGCTTCAAGAAGGCCAGATATGGGAAGCAGTGATGTACGCAGCTCATAACAAAGTGGACAATCTAATAGCTACCGTAGATGTAAATGGTCGTCAGATCGATGGCGATACGAAGGACATAATGGGCTCTACCGAGCTTAAGTCCAAATTTGAAGCATTTAACTGGAATGTGATTTCTATGGATGGCAATGACTTAGAAGACGTACAAGATACACTAAGTAAAGCGGGTGTGTTGAGTGGTAATGGCAAGCCTATCTGTATACTTATGAATACAGAAATGGGCAACGGAGTCAATTTTATGATGGGGAGCCATGAGTGGCACGGTATAGCACCTAACGATGAACAATTAGCAGACGCACTAGCACAAAATCCATCAAGCATAGGTGACTATTAAGTTAGGTAGCACGGTTTTTGAATTACTATCTGCGAATAATGGCAAAATACAATAAAATATGGGCGATTTTACTGCTATTTATAGCTGTAAATACGTACGCCCAACAGCCTAAGACGCGGATTCTCTTTGTACTAGACGGCAGTGGAAGTATGTATGCCAAAATGGGTACAGACAATCGCATAACCGTAGCTAAGAGATTATTGACTAGAATGGTAGATAGTCTCCGGTATCAAGAGGATTTAGAATTAGCCTTGCGTGTATACGGTCATCAAAGTCAAAAGACAGAACGAAACTGTAAGGACACCAAGCTAGAAGTGCCTTTCTCCCGAGGAAATCACCAAGCCATAAAGGACAATATACGAGACCTACGGCCCAAAGGAACTACGCTCATAGCCTACTCTCTGCAAGAAGCTGCGTATGATTTTCCGAAGACACCAGGAGTTAGAAATATTATTATTCTAATAACTGATGGTTTAGAAGAATGTGATGGTGACCCGTGTGCGGTATCTATAGCTCTGCAAAAACAAGGAGTAGTGCTCAGACCATTCGTTATTGGGCTCGGTTTAAGTGCAGATTTTCGCACTCAATTTGAGTGTGTAGGAAGATTCTTCGAAGCAGAGACTGAGTCAGATTTTGAGAATGTATTAAATGTAGTTATTAGCCAAGCTATAAACAATACTACTGCCCAAGTCAACTTACTAGATAGCTACGGAAGACCTACCGAGACGGATGTAAATATGACCTTTACCGATAGTAAAACGGGTAGAATAATCGACGATATCTATCATACCCTAAACTATAGAGGACTTCCAGATACCCTATTCTTAGATCCTAGTTACGCTTACGATATTAAAGTGCATACCATCCCTCCAGTATACAAAAAAAATGTACAACTTATTGCTGGTAAACATAATACCATTGGAATAGACGCTGCTCAAGGAAACCTAAATCTAAAGATAGATGGAGTTACTAATTACAGTAATTTACAAGCCCTAATAATAGATCGCAAGACCAATGAGATACTCAATGTACAAGACTTTAACGATGAGCAACGCTACATTGTAAATGACTATAAAGTAGAGCTACTAACTCTACCTAGGATGACACAAGATATAGTCGCGGTGCAGCAGGATAAGATCACCACATTACAAGTACAACAACCAGGGAAACTAAATATAGTTACCAGAACTCAGTACGAGATTGGTATCTATCGCATACACAAGGGCGAGACTGAACTAGTAAAGTCACTTAACCTTAATGCTAATCAAAACATTACGGTACTTCAACCAGGCGACTATATGTTGATATACCGTGAGAGCTCGGTTAAGGAATCTATGACCACCAAAACACAAGACTTTACTATAAAATCTGGAGAAATGAAACATTTTACACTTAAATAAGCTAAGACGATACATGAGTAATAATACCGCAATAGAAAAGAAAGATACACGATCAGGATTTGGAGATGGCTTATATGAGCTAGGATTAAAAAATGATAAAGTAGTAGGACTATGTGCTGACCTCACAGACTCACTTAAAATGAATAAATTTCAAGATCAGTTTCCTAAGAGATTTTTTCAAATGGGAATAGCAGAAGCCAATATGATAAGTATGGCTGCTGGACTAGCTACCGCGGGTAAAATACCTTTCACAGGTACGTTTGCTAATTTCTCTACGGGTAGAGTATATGATCAGATACGTCAGTCTGTAGCTTATTCTGATAAGAATGTAAAAATATGTGCATCTCACGCAGGGCTTACACTAGGAGAAGATGGTGCTACACATCAGATACTAGAAGATATTGGACTAATGAAGATGCTCCCAGGTATGACGGTTATTAATCCATGCGATTATAACCAAACCAAAGAAGCTACTATAGCCATAGCAGACCACGAAGGTCCTGTATACTTACGTTTCGGTAGACCAAAGTGGCCTATTTTTACAGAAAAAGGTTCATTTAAAATAGGAAAAGCATTGCATATGCGAAAAGGTACAGATGTTACCATTTTTGCTACAGGCCACCTGGTATGGAACTCTCTAGAAGCTGCTAAAGCACTAGCAGAACAAGGTATCTCTGCTGAGGTAATTAATATACACACTATCAAACCTCTAGATAATAAAGCAATACTAGATGCAGTAGCCAACACTAAATGTGTGGTAACTGCAGAGGAGCACCAAATGAATGGTGGTCTAGGAGATAGTATTTGCCAACTTCTCGCTCGTCATACTCCACTACCCGTAGAGATGGTAGCTGTGAATGATAGCTTTGGGGAGAGTGGTACTCCTATGGAACTATTAGAAAAATACGGACTAGGTATAAAAGACGTAGTAGCCGCGGCAAAGCGTGCAGTCGCTAGAAAGTAATACACCTTGAATATTCTCTTCGTTTACAATAAAAAAGCAGGTAAAAAATTTGAACCTTCTATAGTAAACGTTATTACCGAACTGATACCTAAATCTACGGAATTTTCTTTTGTAGACATCAGAGAGATAGAGACTTCGGATATTTCCACATTTGATACTCTAGTAGCTATAGGTGGTGACGGTACGGTTAATACTGTTGCCAAAATTGCTTCCAAAAACCATAAAACCCTTGCTATAATTCCAAAAGGTTCTGGAGATGGTTTAGCTCGATATCTGAATATATCTAGAAATGTAAATGCTGCGATAGATACGCTTCTATATGGCAAAACTATAGCCATAGACACTGCCACTGTAGATAATGTATTTTTTATCAATGTAGCAGGAGCTGGTTTTGAAGCAGAGGTAGCACATAAGTTT
>JBDNFQ010000115.1:0-8586 GCA_041689715.1 Bacteroidia bacterium | reverse complement strand
TTTGGATTATAAGACAAATGAAACGTGCTTCAGTTTCTATAATGAATAATATTTCTGAAGGAGCTGGAAGGCGTACGGATAAAGATTTTATTAATTTTTTAGGAATGGCTCATGGTTCTTCTACAGAAGTAGAGAATTTGCTAATAGCTAGTCTAGACCTTGATTATATATCAATGGAGATCTTTGCGGAGCAAGAAGAATACATGCACGAAATTCAGAAAATGTTAAACGGGCTAATGGACAGTCTCGAATAGCAGTCTATTATCTAAAGTCTAACATCTAATATCTAAAAAAAAAGTGATAAAAGGATTCAGCAAGCTGACGAAATTGGCCAAAATAGAATGGCTAATAGATAACTATTTCAATGGGGATAATGGAGCACTAGAAACGCTAAAAAGCTACTGGCACAGTAATGAAAAACTCCAAAAACTCCACGATGAGTTTATAGAAAATACCGTAACCAACTTCTATATGCCAATGGGTGTAGCTCCTAATTTCCTGATCAATGGGAAAGAGTATGCCGTACCTATGGTGACCGAAGAAAGTTCTGTAGTAGCTGCGGCTGCTAAGTCGGCTGGGTTTTGGGCAGATAAAGGAGGTTTTAAAGCTACGGTACACAGCACTACTAAGATTGGCCACGTTCACTTCCTTTGGAAAGGAGAAGACAAGCAAGCTTTAGTAGAATTAATAGAAGACATAAAAGATAAGTTTTATACAGAGACGGAGTCTATCACTAAAAACATGCGAAAGCGTGGTGGGGGAATCCTGGGTATAGAGCTCGTAGATAAATCTGCGGACGTACCTCATTATTACCAGCTAGAAGCAGAGTTCGAAACATGTGACAGTATGGGAGCAAATTTTATTAACTCATGTTTGGAGAAGTTTGCAGATGTACTAAAAGCGGAGATTACTAAATCTATTCTATCTTCAAACGAGGTAGAAGTAGTGATGTGCATCTTGAGTAATTTCACACCGAAGTGTCTAGTACGCGTAGAGGTAAGTTGCCCCATAGAGCAGATGGTAGAAGGTACGGATATGTCGCCCCAAGCATTTGCAGAGCGATTTGATACAGCAGTACGTATAGCAGAGACGCAACCATACCGTGCGGTAACGCATAATAAAGGGGTAATGAACGGTATAGATTCTGTGATATTAGCTACAGGAAATGATTTTAGAGCTATAGAGGCTGGAGCACATGCATACGCCAGTAAAGATGGACAATACACAAGTCTTACTCACGCAGACATGAGTGACGGACAATTCAAGTTTTGGATAGAAGTACCACTAGCATTAGGTACAGTAGGCGGCATTACAGGCTTACATCCTATGGTAAAATTTGCACATCAACTGATGGGAAAACCCAGTGCAGCAGAGCTTATGATGATAAGTGCGGCGGTAGGTCTTGCACAAAATTTCTCGGCCTTACGCAGCCTTACTACCACAGGCATACAGCAAGGACATATGAAAATGCACCTGCTCAATATCCTCAATCAGCTAGAAGCTACAGACGAGGAAAAGAAAATAATTGTAAAACACTTTATCAAAAACACACCACACCACGCAGAAGTGGCAGAAGCCTTTAGAAAGGTGAGAGGTGGGGAAGTGCTTTCGTAGCAAACTCAAATACAAACTCAAGAATCAAACTCAAATAGTGATGCTTGGTTCTCAAATATATTGTGTTTTTCTTAGCAACAAGTCATCGATAATTTGTGTTGTCAGCGTGTCAATTTATAAGTTAGGCTGGTCGTTGCAAACTCTTTTTTCTTATATTTGATTAGAAATGAAACGAAACATACTTTTATCTTTTTTATTGATAGGACTCGTGGTGATGGAGTGGGGGTGTGTCCCTTCATGTAACGATGATGATGAATATGATGTTAAACTAAATGAGATAACTTCTAGTGTAGGTTATCGTGACAGTGTCGAAGGAGGATTCGTTTCGGCAGGCTTAAGAGATACGATATTGTCTAAGCAGTTTAGAATCTCCATAGGGTTTAAATCTGAATTGGCTCGTCTAAATCGTGGCAGTTCGATGCTTTATGCCAATGATTGTGGTGCTGGTCCAGTGTATCGAACGTACATTGATTCAGTCAAAATTTTTGAAGTTATCGAAGAACAATTGGTTGATGTTAGTTCTTCATTTGGTTTTGAAAACAAAAACGATGAAAAAGTGGAATGGAATGAGACTTATCTCTTTATTTCTGAAATAATTGAAGCAATGGAATTTGGTCTTAACTATGGACAGTTTTATTTGTCCTTACCTGTCTTAAAAACTGCAAGTAGACAATACAACATAAGAATATTCGACACCGACGGCAATATCTTCGAAACCAGAACAGACCCGATCATCATCACGCCCTAATTAACCAGATAACAAATCAAACAGTAACCAAACAATGAAACGAAACATACTTTTATCTTTTTTGCTAGTTGGTCTTGTAGTGTTGGAGTGGGGATGTTGTGGTGGTGAGTCTCATCTCGAAGTTAGGTCAATTCAAAATAGGCTATGGAATGTTGCTAACAGTAGCCTTAAAGGCTTCGAAAAAGTAAAATACGACGATGTAGTAATTAGTGTGGCGTTTAATTGGAGCTATGTTGATGTCTACGGGCTTGGAAATACGGCGTATGCTTGTGGTAAACATGTTATGCTTGTTGATACTAAAATCACAAAAGCTCTTGTAATGTCAGATAAGAATTATCTTCTTGATTCTAAAGATGTTACTTCTGCACTTAGCTTCAGAGGGACATCCGACACTTTAAAGCAAGACCCATTGAATTATAATACTAGTTCTAATTTAAATAATAGTGAGATAGAACTTTTGTTTAATCAGCCTCCTCATAAAACCGACACCTTCCAATTTACTTTCCAATTCTTCGATACCGAAGGCAATATCTTCGAAACCACCACAGAACCCATCATCATCACACCGTAACAATAATCCGCTAATCAACCATTTAACAAATCAACGAAACACAATGAAACGAAACATACTTTTAGGATTTTTATTGATAGGACTTGTGGTGATGGAGTGGGGATGTAGCAGAGACTGTCCAGATGCAATGGCAATTCCAAGTCGGTTAACAGATTATGACCTCCAAGTATGGCAGCATCCTGATAGTAGTTTTTCTAAGACGCACTTTTATTTTCAAAGTAGATCAGAAGTTGTTCAAGTTTCTAGACCGAGTTTTGGAGCTTTTGCAACTGTAGGACCATTTGGTTGTGAAATTGATGAAGATTACCCAGAAATTTTGACACAGATCGATTCACTCTCAGTACTTTCCAATATCCCCTATTTGAAGAAACTTGTTATTACAGATATTTTTTCGTCCATAGCGTACAATCAACTTTTACCTGTCAACTTAACAAATTTTCAGTATGGCGGGTGGTTATACCTTAACGAACCACCAACTCACACTGACACCTTCCGATTCACCTTCCAGTTCTTCGACACCGAAGGAAATATGTTCGAAACCACCACAGAACCCATCATCATCACGCCCTAATTAACCAGATAACAAATCAAACAGTAACCAAACAATGAAACGAAACATACTTTTATCTTTTTTATTACTCGGGCTTATTGCTCTGGAGTGGGGATGTGACAATCTTTCCGGGGCATGTAAATCTAAATCCTATAATGTGCTAGCTATAGATAGTACACAGTTTTTAACTATGGATAGTACTAGTGGGTATTTGAACCATTTGATTTCAGATTCTGTAGCGTTTGATGAGCTTCTAATAAAAGTAGACTTCAAAACTGAATTGATTTCATATTTGGGTAATTCATCTGCATTGTATGCTACTCCACCTTGTCCTCCACCTAATTCTAATTGGTTTATAGATGGTATTACGGTGGTAGCAATAAATGGGGATTATATTACTGATTGGGAAATATCAAAACGATATTATGAAAGCTTTACTAATGTAGATTCCCTAAGAGGTAATGAGTTTTGGAATGTACCAATAGATATGTATTTACGGCCCCAAACAGCTCCAGGTATAAAAGGCACTTATCAGTTTAAAATAGTTGTAGAAACAACCGAAGGCAACATCTTTGAAACCACCACAGAACCTATCATCATCACGCCCTAATTAAATAGATAACAAATCAAACAGTAACCAAACATGAAACGAAACATACTTTTATCTTTTTTATTACTCGGGCTTATTGTTCTAGAGTACGGCTGTGCCAAAGAGCCTATGTCTTGCAGCGGATCCAGCGAAATGACCATTACGGGCTTTAGAGAAATGGTGTATCTTAGACTAGACTCAAGTGCGGGCGAAGAACCATTGACTGCTGACAGCGTAGCTTTTGATGAGCTACTATATGGGTTAGTGTTTGATTGGGAGCGTATAGCGAGTAATGGATGTGCTAATTATTCAGCATATGCCGTGACTGCTCCATTTACTAGATGGAAACCAGATTCCATCTCCATAGTAGAAAATGAGGTAGATGTTACAGCTCAGTTTAAAGTAAATAGTTATGAGAGTGTAGCTGTATACCTGTCAGAGGACCAAAATCAGAACGGAAACTACATGTACTTTAGCCTAAAGTCTATAGCACAAGAGGAGCAGCGAGTATTTACCTTTAAGCTATATGATAAGAATGGAGAAGTCTACGAGATTACGTCCAAAGCACTTCGTGTTTTATTTTAATCGTTGCATTATTTCACTTGTGAATTTATTGACTAGTCTCCGAACCACTTAAATTCGCAGCGTGCAATCATATTTTTCTAACGGTAAATTATTAATCACTGGCGAGTATGTGGTCCTAGATGGAGCACTCTCCCTCGCCATACCTACTAAGTACGGTCAACGTATGGAAGTAGAATTTCGCGATAGCGAAGAAACCAATAATACGCTTACGTGGTATAGCATAGATAGCGATGGTGAAACCTGGTACAGAGAAGAGTTTCTGATCAAAGAAAGTGGAACTGAGGCTGCACGAAGTGTGCAACTCAACGAATCGGGATTATGCAACATAAATACCGTAAGTGATAAACTCGTAGAGATAATCAATAAGGCATGTGCTATGAATTCGTGGTTCTTGGAAGGCGGAAGCTATACCGTCCGCACGTATCTTGATTTCCCGAATAATTGGGGACTGGGTAGCAGTAGCACACTCATCTGTAATATAGCCAAGTGGGCAGAGGTAGATGCCTTTGAGCTTTCAGATGCTAGTTTCGGTGGTAGTGGATATGATATAGCTGTAGGGATGATGGGCGGAGACATACTCTACCGAAGTCCTGAAATGTGGGAAGGATACGTGTTTAGCCCTGCTTTCAAAGAGCAGCTGTACTTCGTACATCTCAATGAGAAGCAAAATAGCCGAGAAGGAATAGCGATGTATAAGCAGAAAGCCAAAAACGCTAAATTGATAGAACGTATTTCTAACCTCACAGAGGAGCTGATAGCTTGTCAAGATTTTGATGGTTTTCAGCAGTTGATCACAGAGCATGAGTCACTCATAGCTGCACAAGTAGAAATGCCCACGGTAAAAGAAAAATGCTTTGCTGATTACCCATTTGCGATCAAGAGCCTAGGAGCGTGGGGAGGAGATTTTATATTGGCTTGCGGAGATGAGAACACACCGAAGTATTTCAAGGACAAAGGATATGATACCGTCACAAACTACTCAGAGTTAGCCAAATAAAATACATACAAACTTGTATTATACTTGTTTGTATAATACATTCGTGTATAGTAATATGAAGGAGAATAAAAATGAGCCGTTTAAGTATGGAGAGGTAGTTTCTTCTTCTATCTTCTTAAATAGGAAATTAGACCTAGATCGTCTGCATACCAACTTCAGTAGCGGAGTGAGTACTATACTGATATCTCCACGTAGGTGGGGTAAGTCTTCTTTGGTTAAAAAAGCAGCAGAGACGTACAAAGACAAAAAGACCGTGTTTGTTTTTATGGATTGCTTCAGAGTGCACTCCCGTGAGCAGTTTTTAGAAGAATTTGCTAGCCAAATACTAGCTGCTACTACCACCAAAGTAGAAGAGCGTTTGCATGCTGCCAAGAAGTTTTTTGGGAGCCTAGTGCCAGAGATAGGTTTCTCTGCAGATATAAATAGTGAAGTTAGTCTTAAGCTCAAGTGGAGTAAGGATTTGCCAGAGTCGGCCATACTAGATCTCCCACAGACCATAGCTGCAGATAAAGACATCAAAATAGTGGTATGTATAGATGAGTTCCAGAATATAGCTCAGTTTGATAGTAAGTACCGTTTCCAGAAAGAGCTCCGCTCATACTGGCAGCATCATACGGGAGTCACCTATTGTCTCTATGGCAGTAAGCGTCACTTGATGGTGAAGTTTTTTAACAAAGTGAGTATGCCCTTCTATCGTTTTGGTGATATGATGTTCTTAGAGAAAATAACCCAAGACCATTGGGGTCAGTACATCGTAAAACGGTTTGCCCT
Source organism: Bacteroidia bacterium (assembly GCA_041689715.1). Classification (GTDB taxonomy): domain Bacteria; phylum Bacteroidota; class Bacteroidia; order NS11-12g; family UBA9320; genus UBA9320. The sequence goes on along the minus strand of JBDNFQ010000115.1, from coordinate 2,161 downwards.
TTTTGATAAGAAGATTAGCAAAATGCTAGCTGCCCAAATAGTAGATTTCGTACAGTGTCATAGCTACTATGTGCAGCAGTTAGCTCATATTACCTTCTATCGTACTGATAGGGAGGCTACAGAAGAGATACTCAAAAGTGCCGTTATACAACTGCTAGAGAATAACCAGATAATGTATCAGAGAGTGATAGAGGATTTATCTCTACCACAGTTAGAGTTTTTGCGTGCACTTACAGATGGTGTTACGTCGTTTTATGCCAAGAAAGTAAATAAGCAATATGATCTAGGTACCGTAGGTAACATAAAACGGGTTCGAGAAGCTTTAGAAACCAAAGAAGTGATTGATCTTTTTGGTAAAAATCCCACCTTCGTAGATCCTGTTTTTGAGTTGTGGTTTAAGACTTACTACCTGAATACCCCTGTATTTTTAGAGATCTAAATTTAACCATTGGGACTGTAAAACTAGCGTTGTACTGCAAAGTAGTTTTGATTCAGAACGAAGTGTGGAATCTTGCCTTTTTGTAGTTTGGGAGGTTCGTCATTCCAAGAGGTAGGCTTGGAATCTAATCTACGAAAATCGAGAACATTGCTATTAGTTGAGAAACGCACTTTTATCGTACACCGTTGACCACTATCATTCTGATTTGTTTTCTTTGCAACAATAAATGAGCACCTACACCACAGCTTGGAAAAGCCCAAGCAACATAGCACTTGTAAAATACTGGGGCAAAAAACCCAATGAAGTTCAGATGCCCTCTAATGCGAGTATCAGTTTTACGCTAAATAATTGTGCTACTACTACCACACTTACTTACGAGGAGCAATCTACACTAGATATAAAAGTACTCTTAGAAGGCAAAGAAGAGCCAAACTTCGTACCTAAGATAGAGCAGTTCCTAAAACGTATCGCTCATATCTTCCCATTTGTTACCATGGGAAAGTACATCATAGACACTAGCAATAGCTTTCCGCACAGTAGCGGTATAGCCAGTAGTGCCAGCGGTATGAGTGCATTGTCACTTTGTATCTGCGATATAGCCGTAGAAAAAGGACTTTTAGAAGAAGCCGACTTTCTGCAAACAGCCTCAGAACTAGCTAGACTAGGAAGTGGTAGTGCCAGCAGAAGTGTATATGGTCCACTTGGTGTATGGGGCGAGCATAACGATTTTACTGGGAGCCGCGATAAGTTTGCCATACCGTATGATAATGTAGCAGAAGTATTCAAAAGCTACTGCGATACGATACTCCTAGTGCACAAAGGACAGAAGACGGTAAGTAGTACGGTAGGTCACGGACTCATAGATGATAATCCGTATGCTGCAGCTCGATTTGCACAAGCAGGCGAGAATATGACTAAGCTAAAAGCAATCCTAAAGTCAGGAGACTTAGATGGATTTATTAATCTGGTAGAAAGCGAGGCACTTACACTTCATAGCCTTATGATGAGTAGTAATCCGTATTTCATTCTAATGAAATCTGAAACGCTAAAAGTGATAGAAGCTATCTGGGCAAAGCGAGAAAAAGACGGAGTAAAATGGTGTTTTACGCTAGACGCAGGAGCCAATGTACATTTCCTCTATCCGCAAGCAGATAAAGAAGCTGCCATCCATTTCATAGAAACAGAACTAAAACAATACTGCGAAAATAGAGCCTATATCAATGATGAAGTGGGAATGGGAGCGGTGAGGGTTGTTTCTAGGTAAAAAAAATCGTATCTTAGCATCGTGCAAGATTTCATAATTGACCGACTTACAGATTCTATATTAAATACGATTTCTGGGGATAGTTTTCAAACGGAGCTTCACACCTTAAAAGATGCTGATTTATCCATTTTAGAAAAGGGCAAGAACTGGAATTTTAACTGGAGAAAAGAATACGAAGACTTTAGTAAAGAGGTATATAAGCTGTCTATTGTCAATAATTCACAAATCATTCAAGGGTTAGTCAGTCTCAGTATAGAAGATAATTTTATTTTTATTAATTTGTTGGAGAGTGCTCCTTTCAATATTGGTAAGAATAAAATGTATGAAGGAGTACCAGGAAATTTAGTAGCGTATGCTTGTAGAGTTTCATTTCAAAGGGGTAATGAGGGCTTTGTGTCATTCATAGCTAAATCAAAATTAGTTAGGCATTATGAAGAAAGTTTAGGGGCTAAACATTT
>JBDNFQ010000114.1:0-11976 GCA_041689715.1 Bacteroidia bacterium | reverse complement strand
CATTTTTGTCTGCAACATTCTGAACCGCCGTAATCTCAAAATGCTCTAGCAGTTTTAAAGGCAATATTTGCCCGATTAATACATCACTTATCACACTACAAAACTAACTACTCCCCGTAAATTTCATGTGAGCCGAAAAAACAGGGACTTTGGCAGGAGTGGATCATTACTTCATCCCCTTCAGCTTATCCTCGAGTTGGTTCATTTCGTCACGTAGTCTCGCAGCTTCCATAAAGTCCATGTCTTTAGCCGCTTTCAGCATTTGAGCTCTGGTGCCTTCTATTGCTTTTTTCACGCCATCCTTTGTCATATACTGCATTATAGGATCTGCTGCTATGCTCATAGTTTCTTGACGTCTTTGGTACGGGTTGGTTATTTTTTCTAGTGCAGACTTGTCCTTTTTCTCAAAGACAGACTCTTTACTACGTATGATAGTCTCGGGATTAATACCGTGTTTCTCGTTGTATTTCGTCTGTACTAATCTTCTGCGTTCGGTCTCGTCTATAGTTTTACGCATACTGTTGGTTATTTTATCTGCGTACATAATTACCTTACCGTTCACGTTTCTGGCAGCACGCCCTACAGTCTGCACCAAACTTCGTTCACTACGCAAAAATCCTTCTTTATCCGCATCTAGTATAGCTACCAAACTCACTTCTGGCAAGTCTAGTCCCTCTCTTAATAAGTTGACTCCTATCAATACATCTATGTCTCCAGCTCTCAGCCTATCTAGTATTTCTACACGGTCAAGCGTCTTCACTTCTGAGTGTATATAGGTAGCAGATATGCCTAGGTTTCGAATGTACTTATCTAGCTCCTCTGCCATACGTTTGGTAAGTGTGGTTACAAGCACACGGTCACCCATTTTTATACGTTCGTCTATCTGCTCTAGTAGATCATCTACCTGATTAGTTGATGGCCTTACCTCAATAATAGGGTCTAATAATCCTGTAGGGCGTATTACTTGTTCTACTACTACACCTTCACTGGCAGCCATCTCGTAGTCTGCAGGCGTAGCACTTACGTATACTACCTGGTTAGTTACAGACTCAAATTCTTCAAATTTCAATGGACGATTATCCATAGCGGCGGGCAGCCTAAACCCGTAGTCTACCAAGTTTATTTTTCTGGCTTTATCTCCACCATACATAGCACGCACTTGTGGTAAGGTTACGTGACTTTCGTCCACTATCATGAGGAAATCGTCTGGGAAATAATCTATCAAACAGAATGGGCGTTGCCCCGGTTTTCTGCCATCCATGTACCTACTGTAGTTTTCTATACCACTGCAGTAGCCAAGCTCACGCATCATTTCCATGTCAAACTCGGTACGTTCTTGTAGTCGCTTAGCTTCAAGCGGCTTGCCTATACTCTTGAAATAATCTACCTGAGCTACCATATCGTCTTGTATATGAGTTATGGCTTCAGTCAATCTATCTTTTGGTGTTACAAATAATTGAGCGGGGAAAATAGCGGCGTTTTCCATTACTTCTATTCGCTGCCCAGTCATAGGATCTATGGTTTCTATGTCTTCTATTTCGTCCCCAAAAAACCCGATACGAAGAGCAATGTCATCATAGGCTAAAAAAACGTCTACGGTATCACCTTTTACTCTAAAACTACCTCGCTTAAAATCTCCCGTGGTCCTAGAATATAAGCTACTTACTAATGCTTGAAGTAGGGTGTTTCTATTTATTTTTTGACCACGTTCTATGCGTATTATATTGTCTTCAAAATCATTGGGATTTCCTGCACCGTAGATACAGCTTACAGATGCTACTACTATCACGTCTCGTCTTCCGCTTTGCAAAGCGGAAGAAGTCTGTAGTCGCATTTTTTCTATCTCTTCATTAATATTAAGGTCCTTTTCTATGTAGGTATTGCTAGAAGGTATGAAAGCCTCTGGCTGATAATAGTCGTAGTAAGAAACAAAATATTGTACAGAGTTATTAGGAAAAAAATGCTTGAACTCACCATATAGTTGAGCAACGAGCGTCTTATTGTGACTTACTATAAGAGTGGGCTTTTGTGTTTGCTGTATCACATTTGCCATAGTAAAAGTCTTTCCACTACCTGTGACCCCCAGTAGGGTTTGAGCTGGGATTCCCTGATTCACTCCGCTTACTAATTTCTTAATTGCTTCGGGTTGGTCTCCTGTAGGTTGAAAGGGTGCTTGTAGTTCAAAAGGCATAGGTGCAAGTTTAGTTATAAGTTGACGAGTGAGTGGTAACTAGTTATAAGTTTATTGTCTGAGTTAATTCAGTACGATACATATTTTCAGTTGGAAAAACGCAATCAATGTAGACTAGTTGAAAAGCTATTCAAGTCTAGGGAGCTATATTGAAACCATCATTCTATTACTACTTCCTCATACACCTTACTTCCGCCCAGTAGCATACTGTACATTTTCCCTTGGTAGTTAATTTGTATCATGTTCTTTTGGTTGGGAAACTGACCTTGGAGAAGTGTATTGCTCATCGCGACACTTTTTAGTTTTCTGCGGTACTTTATGGGTTTAAAATGAATGACAGTTTCTGCAAAGGTGACTTCTATAATATCAATTTCTAAAAGCTGTCTCTTACGATTAAAATCAAGGCTTGTATTAGATTTTATGTACTTGTTTATAAGCGATTTATGTTCATCTATAGACGTGCTTTCTAATGTTATTTTACCGCCACTATAGGCCGTCAAAACTCCTTCTAAATGCTCAGTATCAGTTCGCCATGTAGTTTCAAATTCTTTAGATTTTTCATTATACGTCATATTCATCCACGAGGTATGGAAGTCATGATTTGGGGCGAGGATTAAAAATAAAGTAATAAGGAAATTCAGCATTTATTGAAAATTGTAGGCAAATTTAATTAATTAGAGGTTAGTCTTTAACTAAAGTGACACTGCTCTAAACCGATAATCTTCTAAAATTACTTTCTTTGCCACTTACAATGAATAAATCAGTTTTACTTCTTGCACTAGCTATCTTTATGGTAAGCGTGCAAGCACAGGCTCAAAAGAAAAAAGGAGTAGCTCCTGTACCTAGCTATCAAAATGCTACAGATCAAAATAAATTTCGGCAGTTAGATCAAGATCTGCCAACACCAAACGTATATCGCACAGCAAGTGGAGCTCCAGGCCATCAATACTGGCAAAACACGGCTGACTACACGATGGATATTCGTCTAGACGACGAGAACCAACGCGTATACGGTTCAGAAGAAATAACGTATAATAATGCGTCTCCGGATGTACTAAATTATCTATGGGTACAGCTAGACCAAAATGTACGTAGCCCCGAGTCTATGACCTACGAAATACAGCAAGGCAACCTGAAAGACGGGATTGGACTGAATGAGTATTTCAATATGTTTCATACCTTCCCAGGCGGGTTTAATATAGATTACGTGAAAGATGCAAGTGGTACAGACTATAGTGTGAAAGTGAACCATACCATGATGCGTATAGACTTAGATAAGCCGCTAAAAGCGGGCGAATCAGTGAAGGTAAATATCAAGTGGGGGTATAACATAAATGACCGTATGGAAATCGGCGGTAGAAGCGGATACGAGTATTTCAAGGAAGAAGATAATTACTTGTATACCATAGCTCAGTTTTTTCCAAGAATGGCTGTATATAGCGACGTAACTGGGTGGCAAAACAAACAGTTTTTGGGCAATGGAGAGTTTACGCTTCCTTTTGGAGATTACGATGTAAAACTAACAGTGCCTAGCAATATGGTAGTAGGTGCTACAGGCGAAATACAAAACACAGACGACGTATTAACTGCTGTACAAAAGGCTCGATTAGAAAAAGCTAAAACAAGTGATAAGCCAGTAATAATAGTAACGCAAGAAGAAGCTATTGCTAATGAAAAAAGTAGAGCTACAGATACTAAGACGTGGCACTTCAAAGCAGAAAATGTGCGAGACTATGGATGGTGTGCTAGCCGCAAGTTTATTTGGGATGCACAAGGTGTACAGTTTGGCGATAGAACGGTAATGGCGATGTCGCTATACCCAAAAGAAGGCAACCCAATGTGGGAAATGTATAGTACGAAGGCTATTGTGGTAACATTAAAGACGTACTCTAAATTCACTTTTGATTATCCATATCCAGTAGCCTATTCCATCAATGGCAAAAGCATAGGAATGGAATACCCCATGATATGTTTCAATGGAGGTAGGACGGATGCAGAAGGTAAGTTTAGTGATGAAGTAAAATACCGCACCGTTTTAGTAATCATTCACGAAGTAGGGCATAACTATTTCCCTATGATTATAAACTCTGACGAACGCCAATGGACTTGGATGGACGAAGGATTAAATACATTTTTACAATACCAAACAGAACGAGATTGGACTGACGAATCAGGCGAAGCTTTTCCTAGTAGTCGAGGCCCTGCTAAGTTAATAGTGCCATATATGGGTGGAGACAAAAGATATATATCGCCTATTATGACTAACTCTGAGAGCATACACCAGTTTGGTAATAATGCATACGGAAAACCATGCACAGCATTGAATATACTGCGGGAAACGGTAATGGGGCCAGAGCTTTTTGACCATGCATTCAAAACCTATGCAAACCGATGGATGTTTAAACACCCAAGCCCTGCAGATCTTTTTCGTTCTATGGAAGATGCGAGTGCTGTGGACTTAGATTGGTTTTGGAGAGGATGGTTCTATACAAATGATCATTGCGATGTGGCTTTGACAGGGGTAAAAGAGTTTAAAGTTAACTTTAATACTCCCTCTGATGGAGCTTCTAAAGAGAGTGTGGCTAAAACGATAAGCAAAGAAGCTAAGGTAGGTCGGTTTGACCCGATACTTCAGAGTATTGCCAATTCGAATAACCCTGCAAAAGCATACGAATTAGTTAAAAATAATATTACAGATACGCGTAAAGAGAAGCTAAACGAGGATAATTATTTCTACCAAGTAGATCTAAAAATGATTGGTGGATTGGTAATGCCGGTCATCTTTAAGCTAGAATATGCAGATGGTACAAGTGAAGAAGTACGCATACCCGTTGAAATTTGGAAAATGCAAAACGAACGACTGACTGAAACGGTAAGTAAAGTTTTGATAACCAATAAGCCAGTAAGTAAAATAGTACTAGACCCTAACTTAGAAACTGCAGATACAGATGTTAGTAATAACGTTTGGGTGAAGTAAGGGTTAATTTACCCTTACCCTAGCAAACTTGTTATACTTTTTGCTCATAGCAAAGAGTATGAACTCATCTTCAGAGATTTGCTCGCAGCTTTTTGGGCGTAGCCTTACACCTTCTTTCTTATCTGCAGGTACTAGTATTTCGCGAGTATAATTACCGTCGCTATCCATAGATACTGCCATCAACGAGCTGTACTTTAAATTCGGAACATAGCTTCTAATTTTTCGCGGATCCATTTCTCCTGCATTGTCTGGATAGTCATTAAACAGGAAATGTATTTTATTATCCTTTACCACCGAGAAAAATCCAGAGTAAAAACCGCCATCATTGGTGCTATGCTGAGTCTTCGGTATTTTTTTTGCCCATTCTATTTGGCCTTCTGGGTCTACGTTTATTACATATATATCGTCATAGTAATAGTGGGTCGTCGTCGTCGTATTTCCATTGGCATCTCTAGTCGTAGTGGTATATACTCTTACATACTCGCCTACCAAAATAGCCCCACCATCTTCTCGCTGTATTATATCTCGGAATACTACGTTGGTTAAACCGACTTCTTTTCCTTTATCTTTTCTCTTCTCTTTATTTGCTGCTTGTCTTTCACTTAGGCCAGAAGTTAGAAAATCCATTTCAAATTCTTTAATGGAGTACTCTTTTATATCTAAGCTCTGACCGTCTAGCGTCATAAAAAATATACCATCTGCTGTCCATCCTTCTTTGCTATAGAAACCTCCGCACATGATATCGCCATTTTCAGTCACTCTTAGTTCTATGTCTTGTATGTAGTTGCTTTTTAGCTCTAATTTTTCTTCGCTCAATAGGCCAGACTCGTCCACAGTAAGAAGATAAAACTCATAATTACGTTCATCTTTTTCTCTTTCTTTTTTCTCTCGATAAACTTGAGTAAGTATATGTACAACTCCTTGATTGCTCACATCTACAGAGTACAGTTTTGTATTCTCCTTAGTAGAAGATAGTATAATTTTATTTTTCCATTTCAACTCAAATTCGTCATCAAATACTTTGATAGTAGCCACAGATTTAGATTCGTCGTCTCCTGGATGCTCTACTATATAGGCTATGCATTCTTCGTCATTAGAAATAGCTCTTCGGTATTCGCCATAGCTTTGGTTTCGTCCTTTACTTAGTTTAAAATTATAGAGGTCAATTTTTTCATTGGTTATAGAAAGGTCTTCGGGATTGATGTATTGAGCCTTTCGCGATATATTTTCTCTTGTTCGATTATATTCTATAGCATACAAATGGTTGTTCAATTCTAGCACATCTTGTTCTAGATAGTCGCCTCTAGATACTTCTATGGTCAGTTCTTGTTCTTTTGTAGGTATTAGATTTTCGTATTTTTCTAAAACAGTTGTGCTACTTCCAAGTTTATAAGCCGTATTTACGGCATAAAAGGTATTAGGCTCTCCCGTATTAAAAATGTCTGAAACTACAGTCTTTTTAGCTTCTATCTTTTTGCTCCATGTTACTTCGAAGTCTGAAACTTGTGCCATACAAAATGTGGATAGACTAACTAAAGCTGAGGTAATCGTTATGTTCACTTTCATTTTACAAATATCTCCTTTTAATGTAAATGGCCTGATACCTTTGCACAATAAATAGTATGAGACATTGGATAGCAGCATTAAGGCTCAAAACCTTACCATTAGCACTAGGAGCTATATTGTTGGGCAGTATGTTGCAGAAGTATGCTTTTGACCTCACTATTTTTCTTTGGGCGTCTGGTACTGCTATTTTATTGCAGGTGCTAAGTAACCTTGCTAATGACTATGGAGATTTTGTGAAAGGTACGGATAGGCATCGCAAAGACAGGCAATTAGGCGAAGGGAATATTACTCTAAAAGCAATGCTAAGTGCTATACTAATAGTTTCGGTATTGGCACTGTTAGCGGGTATTTATCTTCTCAATTTAGCCTTTTCTGATAATTGGGAATATTGGATTGCCTTTTTAGCTATTGGCCTATTTAGCATAGCTGCGGCCATACTGTATACCGTAGGTAAAAGAGCTTATGGATATCATGGTTTAGGAGATGTATTTGTATTCATATTTTTTGGGTTAGTAGGTGTTTTGGGCAGCTCGTTCCTCTTTGTACAAGAGCTGCAATGGGAGCTGTATCTACCAGCAATAAGCTACGGATGCTTAGCCATGAGCGTGCTCAATGTCAATAACATAAGAGACCTAGACAAGGATATACTCACAGATAAAATCACTCTAGCATCTAAGCTAGGAAAACAGGGAGCTTTGACCTATCAGATAAGTATACTAGTCATCGCTTTTTTGTGTATGCTTTGTCATCATGTAGCTGCTCATTATGTAAGCTTAGCTCCTTTAGGGATTATGATTTTGACGGGGATAAATACCAGAACACTAAGAACCGCCAAAACGTCTGATGATTTCAACGGGCAGCTCAAAATGCTATCCATTGGAAGTTTGGTGGTAGTTATCTTATTTATTTTAAAAATAGCTTAATTATGAGACTCAGTTATACCATCAAAAAACACAAGCTTGAGTTTGTAAAACCGGCTAAAACGTCTAGGAATACTTTTAAATCACGCGATATTTATATCATTCATCTGAAAGACGAGCTATCTGGCAAAGTAGGAACGGGTGAGGCCGCTCCTCTGAGTTTACTTAGTATAGATGATATTCCTAATTATGAGGAAGTACTACAAGAGAAGGTAGATTTCTATTGTGAGTTTCAAGATATCAACGATCTAGGGTTAGAAGAATACCCAAGCATCCGCTTTGGCCTAGAGACAGCTATTAACTCACTAGTTGGTGATGCATCTGGCAGAATGTACCAAACACCTTTCACACTAGGTAAAGTCAAAATACCCGTGAATGGATTAGTATGGATGAATGATGTAGACGCTATGTATCAAGAGGCAATAGCCAAAATAGAATCGGGTTTCAATGTCATAAAATTTAAGGTAGGAGCATTAGATTTTGATGAAGAATGCAGATTGATAGAGAAAATAAGAAAGCAATATTCTGCGTTTAAAATCACGCTAAGACTAGATGCAAATGGTGCTTTTCGAGCTACGGAAGCTATAGAGCAATTGAAGGAATTGAGCAGATTTGAAATACACAGCATAGAACAGCCTATAGCAACAGGGCAGTGGGATGACATGGAGCGATTATGTATGGAAAGCCCAATAGATATATCGCTAGACGAAGAGTTAATAGGATTGCCATCCATAAAAAGAGCAGCAATGCTTCGGTATATCAACCCGAAATATATCATTTTAAAACCTAATCTAATAGGAGGAGTATCAATAGCAGACGAGTGGATAGCCGAGGCTCAAAAGCAAGAAATAGGATGGTGGGCTACCTCAGCATTAGAAAGCAATATTGGTCTTAATGCGATAGCACAATGGGTAAGTACCTATAAGAACCCACTTCATCAGGGATTGGGCACAGGTTCTTTGTTTTCAAATAATTTTAAGTCACCTCTGAGATTAGAAAAGGGTTGGATGGGCTTCCAAGTGTCCTAGTTGGTTTAGGTAGGTGTGTTGTGAATAGTACGTTTTATTGTGAGGTATCTGTTTTTTTTATAATAAACTGACATTGGCACAATATTTTCCTTACTTTTGGAACATTAAATGAAACGAATAATTTCCATAGCGTTTTTATTATTTTTTACTACAGCATTTGCTTTTGCTGTGGAAGGTGATAAACTTGGTCAAAATTACCCGAACCCTGCCAAGGAAAAAACATATGTAAATGTTGAGTTTTCTTCTACTGAAGCCACACTTACTTTATCTAACATCCTGGGGGAGGTTATCCAAATTCAAAAATTGCCTCAATCTGGTACCTACGTCATAGATGTTACCAATGTTCAAGAGGGTGTCTATTTCTACACACTATATGCTGATGGTCAAAAAGTGACTAAGAAGCTTACAGTGAAAAAGTAGTTCACAGTCAATTTCAATTTACCTTCATTCCTTTCTTTTTCAGATTAGAGATTAGTCGTGCAACGTTTTTTGGTTTCTTATGGTCCTTGTTATACCTATGCGAGCAAGTCTCTATATAACCTTATTCTTTTGTACCTCACTTTGGGTGACTGCACAAGACTTCGGAGCTATTTCGCAAAACAATCTAAGCGGAATATATTCTACCCTTACTAACGCTGCAAATGCAGTAGGCGGTATTGACCGTTTTAGTTTTAATCTAATCGGGGTAAGTGTCGGAGTTAAAAACAATGCAATTCGGAGTGATATAGATTACGACCTACTCAGAATAAAGTCTAAACAGCCGTTTTTACTAGAGCTAGGAAGTCTAGATAGAGTGAGTATGGGAGTTCCAAGAAAGTGGGTTAGAAAGCCAGTTATATATGCAGAGGTAGATGCTTTGCAGCTGGCGGCTCAGTTTGCTATAAATAAAAAGGTAAGTATATACGGATTTGCTAGGGAACGTGCTGTGGCTAATTTTGACAAAGGGGATTACCAATCTTTGAAATTTTTAGTAGACGAAGAGTATGACCATACAGAACAGATAATTCAGTTAGGATTTGACGCACGTAGTTTGTCGTATCAAGAATTAGGTATAGGAGCAGCTGTGCAGCTATACGAAAAGAGACAGCACTATATCAAAGCAGGATTTACCTACAAAAGGATAAATGCAAGAGGAATATATGCTGTAAATATTCCGCATTTTGAAAGCAAAATAATAGATAGCACTATCCAGGTAAATGGAGAGCTATCTATTCTAAAAACTACCTTAGATGTGGTAGTTCAGAATCCACTGGATTTCATCTTAAATCCTGCAATGGGAACTGGAAATGCTATGGATATCGGCTTTGTATATGAGCATAGACCTCACAGCCTAAAGAGTACCTACCGTAAAAACAACCCTAAGAAAAAATATCGGACATTTAACACGCCAAACCGTACTAAGTATGATTACAGAATAGGAGTTTCATTAAATGATTTGGGTCAAGTGAATTTCAATAAAGATGTGGTACTCACTTCTACCAAAATAGTAAGTGCTGTTTTTAATCCAAGGGATCTTGCCACTCTGAATTCAGAGGAATACTCCAATAAACTGCTAGATAGCAGTGAACTGGTGACTAGCTCAGAGGGTATTAGTTTTAAACTACCAACGGCGTTGATTTTATCGTATGATCTGAGGTTGCTAAATAACTGGTTTGCCTCTATCACCTACCATCAAAATATGGTACCTAAAGGCCTAACGTCTTTTTATCAGCCAACCCAGGTACAAGCTCAAATAAGGAAAGAGACTAAAAAATGTGTGTTTGGGTTCCCGGTGAATATCACCCCTGCTACTCGTACATTTACCATGGGTGCGTATGCTCAGATGGGTCAGTTTTTCATAGAGACTGCAAATTTTGGAACACTTTTTTTAAAAAGAATGTATAACCCTTCGTTCTATACGGGATTATTTTGCAATATCAGATACAAGGCTGATAGCACTATCGAAAATCATAGAAGTTTCCGTACAAAGAGGACCCGAACTCATAGTTGGAGTGGGATGTAATTATCGGGAGATAAAGTACTCCAAAATGGCCTCTCTACCATACTGCATTACTTCTAGTTTGACAGCTTCCTTCTGCCGTTTTATCTTAGGATTAAAGTTGTGGGTGTTTATGAAAATCGTCTGAGCCTTCTGCTGTGTTCCTAGGTACCTTCTATTAAGGTACTCACTACTGAGTAAACCAAATGACATCATAAAATCACTCATTTTGCGGATGGATTTTGGAGCTATTTCTGCAGTGGAACTATCTGTCTCTAGTTTTATACCTAGCGTTTTTACATTGCACTTGTAGTAGGAGTTGGCACCTTTATTAGCAGTGACTAAGGTATCAAATATAAAAAAGGGGTAGTTGTCTAAAATTCCCCCATCTACCATCACCTTAGTAGTGGAGTCTGCATCTTTTTTCTCTACTAAACTGCCGTCTGGCTGCATAAAAAGAGCTTCAAAATACACAGGAATACTTATGCTGATGCGTACAGCATCTAGTACCCGCATTTTTGGGTACGTCTCGTGACTGAAGATTTCTATTTTTTGGTCGGTTAGATTAGCCCCGGTGAGGTAAAGTAACTTTACTTTTTTACCAGATTGATGGGCTATGTGCAGCTCTTCAAAGGTGAGATTTGGCGAAAATCCTATGGCTGCCATGATCTTGCCAAGGTCTTCTATGAGTCTATCTGTTTTGTAATATCCGTATGTCTTCTTAATACGAATTAATCCCCCAATTAAAGGGAAGCCTACTTGATTATACTTGCCAAAGTTAGTATTAAGGTTTAGATGACGAATTTCCTTCCCTGTATAGCCTAGAGCATACATTAATCCATTCATGGCACCAGAGCTGGTACCAGCTACCTGTAGTATACTGTCGGATATACCAAGGCTATCTAGCACTTCAAAAGCACCTGCATAAGCTATACCTTTCATTCCGCCTCCCTCTAGTACGAGGTTAGTATATTGTGCGTGAGAAGCAAAGCTAAAGGATATAAGTATATACGTGAAGACAGGTTTCATTATTAATATAAGGGTTTGTTACTGTGGATTATTGAGTGTTTTTATAACATATTTAAAGGTTAAATAGGCTAAATTAATTGCAATAGTAGACAATTGGGCATACACGATAAAATGGGTCACCTGTATTTTATGGGGAGCTAGGCAAAAAGCTTACTTAGTCTAAAAAGGAAAAAATCAGTATCAGAGACGCCTCTAAGGTTAGCCCTAAAGAGCTTTATTTTGGAGTTAAAAGACTCAGCACTGGCATTGGTACTTCTATTCTCAAAGAAGTTAAGTATGTTCTCTTT
>JBDNFQ010000113.1:0-3484 GCA_041689715.1 Bacteroidia bacterium | reverse complement strand
CACTAAGCGGGTCTATGATATTGGTCAGTTTTACTATACTATATTCATATACAGTGCTCACAGTGATATCCAAATCTGCGTAGCTGGTCTCTGTAGGAGTAAGAGTAGTTAGGGCTGCTCCCCAGTTTTTACTTCCTAGTGCTCTACGGTATACCTTAAACGACATCGTGCCAGTAGTAGCTTCCCAGTTCAGTGTAATGGAAGGCGTAGTCTTATTTACGACAGCATAGGCTGGTACGGCTCTGCTCTCTGCATAAGTTTGAGCTTGTATAGATGTAAAGGGTATTAAAAGTATGAGAATGGCAATAAAGTGGGTCAATTGTTTCATCATTAGATTATATTTTATCTTCGTACAAAAATAGATATAAATGATTTCAAGAATAGTGGGTATATTGTCATTAATAGCGTTTGGTAGCTTAAACTGTACAGCACAAAAGTTTTGTAGGCATTTTGAAATGCAACATCAGAGTGCTATGTCCAATACCTTTGATCCACGTGCAGATACCTTCGATGTACAGAGTTATACTATAAATGCGAGCTTCCTTAGTTATGAAACAGCTAAGAATATAGAGGCTAACACCACGGTCAATTTTATTCTAAAAAAAGTCACTACATCTATGACGCTAGATCTAATAGAGTTAGATGTAACTAGTGTCTTAGTCAATGGTAGTGCCACAGCCTTCACGTATAGTAGCCCAAAGATTCACATTACATTGCCAGTCTTAGCAGTAGGTGCTTCGGTGGAAGTATCCGTAGCTTATAATGGTACACCCTTGCCAGATCCTCAGTGGGGTGGTTTTTATTTTACTGGCGAATATGCCTTTAATCTGGGAGTAGGTTTTGCTTCTGATCCGCACAACTTTGGAAGAGCATGGTTCCCATGTTTTGATAATTTTACAGATAGAGCCATCTACTATACCAATGTGACTGTAGACTCTAGTTATAAAGCGTATGCAAATGGGTATTTGACAGAAACAATAGACAATGGCGACCAAACCACCACCTTTAAGTGGACTATGGATGAGCCTATCCCAACCTACCTAGCATCTGTGGCCATAGCCAAGTATGAAGAGGTGGTAATGAATGTAAACGATATTCCAGTAATACTAACTTCTCTAGCCAAAGACACTGCGAACCTACGGAGTAGTTTTGATAATTTACCGGCTTGTATAGAGCGATTTGAACAAGTGTATGGGGCTCATTCCTTTGATAGAATAGGCTTTAACTGCGTACCTTTTAATAGTGGGGCTATGGAGCACGCTACCAACATTGCTTATCCGCTATATGCTATTGCTAATGGAGATAAAACATCCGAAACTTTATATGCTCACGAGTTGGCTCACCACTGGTGGGGCAATACCATAACGTGCAGAACACAAGAAGATATGTGGCTCAACGAAGGATGGGCATCTTACTCAGAAAGAATATTTCTAGAAGCTGTATATGGGCGTGCTAGGTATGATGAAGATATAGAAGAAAATCACCGAGCTGTGCTTCAGTTTGCACACGTACAAGATGGAGCTATACTGCCAGTGAGTGGCATAGGACATGCCAATACCTACGGCAGACACGTGTATAATAAAGGTGCAGATATGGTGCATACGCTCAGAGGTATGATGGGTGATAGTGCATTCTTTGCTGCGTGTGCTGGTTTTCAGCAAGAGTATAAGTTCCGAGATGTGAGTACAGAAGATATGCTTCGCTTCTTCGATGAATATACGCCGTATAGCTTAAGTGGGTTTTTTAATCAATGGATAAAAGAAGCAGGTTTTGCTCATTTCGATATACTTTGGGTGCTAGAGCAAGAAGGGTTTTATAATGTGCGTATAAAACAAACTCCTAGGTTTAATCAGGTGAAATACCAAAACGTAGCAGTTACACTTACTGCATTCTCTGCTAGCTGGGAGCGGTACGATGCTCAGGTTATGATTATGAATAATGAGCAAACTTTTAAAGTAGCTTGCCCATTTGAACCCGTTTATTGGGCGTTTGATTTTGATGATAAAATAAGTGATGCAGTGACTACTGATTGGGCTAGTCTATCGGGAAGCGGGGAGGTAGAAATGCCACAGAGTTTAATGAAAAATATCACCTACGATGCTGGGAATGTAGATTCTATATTACTCCGTATAGAGCATCATTGGGCACCTGCAGATGGCACATACGGTGTTCCCGCAGGAGCAGTACTCAGTCGCCAACGCTACTGGACAGTAGACGGTATCTGGGGAGACGATACCGAACTAAGCTCAGAACTTATTTATAGTGGACTTACCACTCCATCGCCTGAGTATGGATACTTGGATAATGAGTTGATACGCATCACAGAAGATAGCTTAGTATTACTGTATAGAGCAAATGCCTCAAAGGAATGGCAAGTAGCTTTGGACTATACTAAGAATACAGGTTCGTTATTTGATAAGCGAGGGACTATCGCTATATCTAAGCTCAAAAAAGGACAATATGCACTGGCTATGTATGATGCTAATCTAGCAAGTGGTGGTAGCGTAGCTACTCCTAAATCTGAGTTTAGAGCCTATCCAAATCCTGCAAATGACGAGCTCACTATCGAGTTGGCAGATAAGCATGACTGCTGTGTAGTAGAAATCACTAATATACAGGGTCAAGTAGTGCTAAGTGAAAAACTAAAAGGAAAATCGAATACCAAAAAACTGGATATCTCTAAGCTAGCAGCAGGCACCTATTTTATAGGAGTAGTTACGGATAACTTAGCGTATGATATAAAGAGGGTAGTGGTGGAGTAACTTTACGCTAAAAAGCGTAAAACGGTTAATTTGTTAACTCTCATTTATACTTGTCAATCAAGTATTCAATTCTCTTAATAACAAACTTCGTTTTCTCCATAGTCCTCACCATAACATCATCATTAGTGCGTATCCTAGACTCAATAAAACCCCCTTCTCCTAATTCTGTTTCTTCGTTATCAATTCTGACAAATTCTTTATCTCTTATCTCAAGCCATACAAGTTGTTCGTCTTTTAGGTCTAGCGTTTCCTGTTTAGTCATACTATGTCGAATATCAACATACACTAGGTTTAGCAAGCTGTCAATTTCGCCATAATAATTGTATGAACAACCAAGCATCGCTATCCCTTTGTCAAGACACTCTTGATTTCCGCTATTTATCGCCTTTAACCTTTCTTTAAAATTTTGGGTAGTATGTCCACTTGTTGGAAATAGAACTGCAGAGGAATCCTTTACACCTATGGCACTAACGAAATTGCCTGATTTATCTGAGTTTGAACAGCCCATCACCAAAATAAGTCCTAGTAAAACTGAAAGCGATAATTTTATCATATTAATTCCAAAAATAATGATTTTAAGCTAAGTCCTACAATGGATTTCTTTAAGTCTCGGTACGCCCCTTTACTCAATGCATACTAATAGAATGCGTAAGTACTCCCAGTGACCCCACGGAATATAAAAGTAACTGCTTACAAATAGCGTTGGCTTACTCCAATTTTAT
>JBDNFQ010000112.1:0-9104 GCA_041689715.1 Bacteroidia bacterium | reverse complement strand
AGCTCGCCTCTGTTTTGCTCGACAATTTCAAAGTAAATAACATCAACTCGTCCAACAAAATATTACACGAAAAAACAGCCTCCCAAATGTCTACATGAAAAAAAAAGCATAAAATTAGCCTCCCGTTTGTCTATTACACCTTACTTTAAATGTTCTTCTTGTATCATTCTCTGTTACTGTAAGTAGATACAAACCAGTGGCTACATCAGTCAGATTAACACTCAACCTTCCTTTTAACTCACCTTTTTCTGCTAATATCCGTCCGTCAAGGGTTCTAAGTTGGTATGCGTACATATGTGTAGATTGGTTATCTATAGTCACATAGTTTTGTGCAGGATTCGGGTACACAGTTACATTATCTAACAGATTATAGTTAGGCACACTAGTTACTGGATCCCCAGTTATAAAAGTACTCACTGCAGATGTAGCTGCTTTACCATCTCCATAAGTTATAGTGGCAGAGTTGGTTATTACTACGGCATCTGATAAGGTCATATCGTCTATATACCACCCTTCTATTCCAGCAGCGGCATCACTTGCAAATCTGAACCTTATGCTGATGGTTTCGCCAGCAAAATCTAATAGGCTTATTTTAGATTTATTGAAGGTACCACTATTACCTGTAAAAGCACTTCTGCCGCTAATAGCACTAGCTTGGTTTATCTGTATAGCACTATTGTATCCGTTTTCTATAAAAAGCTCTCCTGCATCTTGCCAATCTCCTGACTCTGTTTTTATTTCTACCACACCACCATCCCAAGTCTCTTCAGAATTATAAAAATGACTGAAACTGAAAACGGGATTATTAAGATCAGCTAAATCAAAACTTCTCTCAAGCGTATAATCTGTGCTCTCATCCTGATTTGAAACAAACCAACTTTTATCTCCACTATTAGCTTTTAAAGATCCAATTCCCCATCCGTTAGTGCCCACCACTTCTGTTGCAATCCATTCACTCTCTGTATCTTCTACGTCGTCTTCAGAGATTAATGCTGTAGTGGAAGTAAGACTAGGAACAACGTTAAATGTACAGATAAATGAATCATTAGCAGCAATACTATCTAATGATATACTTATAACACCACTTGTAAAAGTTGCACCACAAGCTAGTGAACTACTTACCAGACTAACATCTCCGCTAAGCGTATCTCTTATTACAATAGTATAAATGACATCTCTAGTCCTATTATAAGCTCTGATGGTATAAGAAAGATTTTCGTTGTTTAAGGATTCACTAACGGCAGACTTTTCGAACACGAGGTTATTTTTCAAATAAGGTGGTATTTCAAAATCTTCAGATCCATCTCCTCTATCATTAGCACTGCCTTGGTCGGCACCATACCCCAAGCCTCTTCTAGCAAAAACTTGCCAGATTAACAGCTCATCTTCTCCGTTATTATTCAGTTTATCTGCTAGCAAAATAGCGTCTCTTCCATCTCCAAATCCAGGATTACAGTTTTGTAGTTTAAGTCCGTCGATAACTAGCTGCATTGCCTTATTATTTCCACCAGTACCTTCGTATATGTCACTATCATAGCCATATTTGTCAGCCATAGCCCAATAAAGGTCCCATAACATAGAACACCATACGCTTCCTACTCCGTGCGGTACAGAAAATGATTTAATATCATCATAGGAGTAAGGACTTCTGGTGATGTCAGCAGAATAAGGATATGGTCTTATACCACCTCCAGTTATCGGTTCATTACTCACATATGTTCCTATGCCTCTTAGCTGATTTGCAGAGTCGCCAGATTGGTGCGTCATCACTAATGAGAAAAAATCACTCCAGCCCTCTCCCATTTGCTCTTCGTTACTCAAGCAGCCACTAGCTGCAGGCCCTCCTGTTAGTCTATTCGATATTCCATGCCCATATTCATGTGCTATTACTCCATTATCAAAATCACTATCAAAAGTAGTAGTACCTACATCGCTAGAATCATATAGGCTTACATTTACTGTTTGTGAACTTATCATGGTACGCAGTGCAACTCCATCAGAATTGGTTATTAATACACATGGTATAGATATTGTGCCATCATTTCCTCCCATTAATATAGGATTACCGGCAGCGTCGTCATAGATGACAACTGCAATAGCTCCTGCATTTTGAGCATTTTTTACTTTCGTCGTAAAATTACAGCCCCTTCTTAGTATCAGAGCTAACTTACCATTTAGTTGAGTTGAGTTGATTAATGTATTACACCCCTGCTCACTATTAGCACTACCATCATCTACCAATACTAAATTCCCCGTAAGGGGTATGGTAGTTAGTTGAGGGCCAAACTGTGCTCTATTACTTGCTTTCTTACCTGCTAAGCTAGCTGGGCTATTTACTGCAAAATAGTCTCCTGCAGGTGATGAGTTCCAAAGAAACATTTGCATTCTAGGGTTTTGTCCATCTGGGGGGGTGCCAAAGTTTGCATTATTAGTACCACTACCATCTTGTGCATCTGCTAGCACATAGTCGTCTTGTACCCCACCATTACCGTAGTTATTGCTTTGAAAATTTCCAGATATCTCATCAAATCCATAATGCCACCAGACATCATGCATTACATTATTCCAATAGAACAGATTAATAATAGCTGCATCAGTAAAATTGGCAGCACTCTGAGTTGCATCAAACGAGGCATCAAAAGTAAGTGTGGAGCCACCATCGGGACTAGATCCCGGAACATCTGCATCTGCAATATCCTCACTGGCGTACACATTATTGCCTCGAGTAATAGTATATTCTTCTCCAGTAATTCCATCTATATCGTGCCATCCAAATGGAGATGCATCAATATTTTCTGGACTTACGACTACACTTCTATTACCGTGATTTGGACTTTCGGTAGGGTATGCAAACACATTATAGGAAGCTGTAGCACTTTTCTTAGTGGATAGTTGCACCTGCTCTGCTACAGGAGAATATGCCAAAGTCTTTGACCCCGGGCTAGATACAATGCCTAAGTCTTCTAAATGACACTCCGTCATCCAATCATTTCTATTAATTAATTTGCCTGAAGAAGCACTTACCCTTGCATCATACCAGTGTTTACCATCTAACTCTAAGAAAGCGATACTATAGGCTGGTATTATCATCTTACCGTGAAGCACCCACATTTTACGAATATAAATGTCTCCATTTGAGATAGTTTTATCTCTTATTGTAAGCGTGCTACCTAGATCTGAGGGCAAAGCAGCTATGGTATTAGTTATTCTGCCAGAGTATTTAGCTATAGCCTCTAAAGCATTTAACTCAAAATTTTCCGTAGCTATAAGGTTAGCAATGTTTACAATAAACTTATGCTTAAAATTAACAACTTCATTGGCTTTTAAGCTTATATTAAATTCCGAATTATAAACTGGAATTCCTTTATACGTCTGCTGGCCGTAGTAATTTATGACATCCCCAGAACTAGGCACTTCATCAGTAATAACATATTCAAGCACAAACCCATCTTTGGCTATTACCTTGTTAATATGATTAGTGATTATAGAAATTAGTGGTGTTACTGCAGCAGAAGATATGAGGCTAAGAGCAAGTAATGAATACGTAAGAGTAGTTTTAAGCATTTGTATGTGCAATATAAACACGAGTAAATATATAGTTAACTTAAATCTGAAATAGTATCTTTCATTTTGTTAATTTTACTTTCTATAGACTTTATGTAGTGTTGAGTTTCTTGCTCTATTGCATCTAAGTTGTCTTTTAGCTCTAATGCTACGTCATCTCCTAATGCGTCTTTGAACATAGAGCCTTTACCTAGTATCATCCACTCTGAATTTACATTTGGAAATGCTTTTAATATTTGTTCTACAGCAGTAAGACTTACTTTATTTCTACCAGAGCTTATATGAGATAGTATCACAGTACTTATTCCGGTGGCCACAGAAAATGCAGACTTACTTGTACTTGTCTTTTCTACTAGCTGTTCTACTCGTTTATTTATGCTCATAAAATATATTAACAAATGTAAAATAATTAACATTTGTTAAATTAACATTTGTTAAACAATATGGCTT
The DNA here is from genome assembly GCA_041689715.1 of Bacteroidia bacterium. Lineage (GTDB taxonomy): Bacteria > Bacteroidota > Bacteroidia > NS11-12g > UBA9320 > UBA9320. The sequence continues at coordinate 5,090 of JBDNFQ010000112.1, read as the reverse complement.
CAAACTAAATTTATTCACTTATAATTAGGTTCTTAAAACCTATATATATTACTGATTTTAAGTATTTTACGGATCGTTTATTAACAAATATTAACAAACTGTCAGGTTGTCGCGTTTCGTTGTGACATAAAGATTTTTAACTTTGCTGCCACTTAAAGATATAAGATGAAAAAGCAGGATATAATTTTACTTTCGGTAATACTCGTAGCATTAGTACTCATAAGAGTTGTTTTTCACATACCAAATTTTAATCCCTTAGGTGCTGTAGCATTAATGGGCGGTATATTATTTAGCTCTAAGGTATTGAGATGGGTCGTACCTATAGGATCTCTATTGGTGGGAGATATTTTATTGGGCATTAGTAATACTCAGAATATGGAATACTTATTTAGTACAGACTTCTTTTTCGTATACGCGTCATTTGCCGCTATAATACTCATCGGAACATTTTTTTCCAAAAACGCTTCTCTCACGAAAGTTTTAGGTGGTAGTATATTAGCAGCGGTAGCATTCTTCTTAATAAGCAATGCAGGCTCTTGGCTCACTATGCCAGAATATACCAAAAATCTAGTAGGACTACTGACTTCTTATGAGTTAGCCCTACCCTTTTTTAGAGCTACCCTTGTAAGCCAAATAATATTTAGTCTTGGTATATATGTAGTATATCAATTATCTACCAAAAAGTCTATTGCACTAGCATAAGACTGAAGACATACAATTTACTAGACCTTATTTATTTTATAACTCCAAACTCTTGAATGATCATTCCAGATCTAAGTTTGGGTTCTATATAGGTAGATTTGGGTGGCATTGTTTTATTCGCATCTGCTATAGCTCTTACTTCCGAAAAATCACAAGCTTTGCTAGTAATGGCAATACTAAACGTATCTGTATCTACTAAATTAATAAGTAGCGACTCGCCACTGGTGAATGGATGAAAAGATATTTGAGAATCGGTGCGGCTATCTTCTATTCCAAATACCCCTTTTACTATGAGTTCCTCCATCTCTATAATATCTGCTCGCTGTAAAACGGTCTTAGGTATCAACCTATACCACTGCTTACCAACGTATAGACCAAATGTATTTCGCTCTTTTATTTCGTATAAAGATTTTTCGGATTTGGTTACCTTAAAAACCGAGCTTAGTTCCGCTATTATATAGTCCGCAGCCATGGGTACTACAGGTTTTATTAGCCTATGAAAAGGGAGTATTTCTAAGATATCCTCTTGTATAATAAAACACATCGACTTATCATTATCTAGTTGATTCACCTGAGTGTTAAATTCTTCTGTAGAAGCAGATCTATGGTGTCCATCGGCAATATAAAAGTCGGGAATATTGCCTAGACATTCTTGAAGACTCTTTATATCTTCCGGATTATCTATCCTATGTATTGTATGTTTTTTATCGTCTAAAGTTGTAAACGAATAAAGTTGAGTACCTAAAAAACTATCTAAGTCCACCTGCCCATTATGAGCAAGTAAAGTAGGCTCTCCCATCACTTTAGTAGTTTTAAAAAGTTCTACTAAAAATTTGAGTCTACTTGGGCGTATCTCTTCGTGCTTTTTTATTCTATTTTCTTTATAATCCGCTATAGAACATAAAGCAATTATTCCTTTGAATGATTTACCATCTTTTCTTACTTGCTCGTAGATGTATAATGCTTCTGACTCTTCTTTAATCAGTACACCTTTTTTCTTCATCTCTTTAATATACTGATTGGCAAATGGCAAGAATTTCTCAGGCTCTTGGTATGCTCCACTGTAGCTTAAGTGACTTTTAGTTACATGATGAAAGGTGAAAGAGTTAGTACGGATTTCATGCACTAAATCCTCGTGATTTGGAAAATCTGTAGACTTAGCCGTAATTAAATTTATAAAATCAGGATTGGGCCGTAAGGCCTTGAATGGAAAAATTCTTGGCAAGGGAATTCTACTTAAAAAACTCTATGACTTTTTCGGCAAGTTCTACTCCTACCCGTTCTTGTGCTTCGCTGGTACTAGCACCTATATGAGGACTTAGACCGATAGAATCTATACGTAAAATTCGCTCATCTACAGGAGGCTCTTTTTCAAAAACGTCAGTAGCTGCGTATTTTACTTTCCCGCTATCCATAGCTTGGAGTAGTGCATCTTCATTAATGGTTCCACCTCTGGCACAATTCACTATACCTACTCCCTCTTTCATTTTAGTAAAATCTGCAGTATCTAAAACATAACCTTGACCACCTGGTATGTGTAAGCTTATAAAATCTGAAGATGCTAGTAACTCATCTTTTGAAATGGTTTTAACGTTTATTTTATATTTAAAATCGTATTCCGGGTGCAATTGTAATTCAATATCACCTTCTGTTAAATAAGGATCAAACGCAATTATCTTCATTCCGCATCCTATAGCAATACTAGCAGTTTCTCTACCAATTCTTCCAAAACCAATAAGTCCAAGAGTCTTCCCTTGAAGTTCTATTCCTTTACTAGCTAACTTTTTCAAAGCTTTAAAATCTAAAATCCCGTCTAATGACATTGCCTTATTAACAGTGGGTAATGAACGCACAATACCAAACAAGTGGGCCATAGCAAGCTCGGCAACAGATCTAGATGAAGCTGCAGGTGTATTAAAAACTGCAATATTTTTTGATTTTGCATACTCCACATCTATATTATCCAAGCCTACTCCACCTCTACCGATTAGCTTAAGGTTTGGTGCTGCTTCCATTAAATCTTTTCTTACTGTAGTTGCACTTCTTACTAAGATAGCGTCATAATCATTCAATTTATTGAGTAAATCTTCCTGAGCTATTGTAACAGTTTCTACTTGATGACCAGCTTTTTCTAGCAAATCAATACCTACAGAATGCAATCCGTCATTAATTAATATCTTCATCTATTCTAAATTTCTTTATTAAAATTTGTTCATTACATCTACTAGTGCCTGTACACTATCTAAACCCAATGCATTATACATACTCGCTCTAAATCCACCAACACTTCTGTGACCTTTTATTCCATTAATTTTTGCTGCCGCACAAGCATCTAAAAATGCAGCATTTTTGCTATCGTCTTTTAAAACAAAAGTTACATTCATTTTAGATCTATCTTCAATAGCAGTGGTTCCCTCGAAAGAATCATTCTCGTCAATGGCACGGTATAGTAAATTTGCTTTTTCTGTGTTTAACTTTTCTATTTTAGATAAACCATGTTTATCTATCCACTTCAATGTCTGTAAACAACCATATACCGCAAATACAGATGGAGTATTAAACATAGAATCCTTATCTATATGTATTTGGTAGGTTAGCATCGAAGGTATATGTCTACTCACCTTGCCTAAGATACTCTTTTTTACCACTACAAGTGTGGTGCCTGCTGGCCCCATATTTTTCTGAGCACCAGCATAAATTAAATCAAATTGCGAAAAATCTAGATCACGACTAAATATATCTGAGCTCATATCACAAATCATAGAAGTCGGACAAATAGGGAAAGCGTGCATCTGTGTTCCCGTTATTGTATTATTTGATGTACAGTGAAAGTAATCGTAATCTGCAGAAATGACAAAATCTTTAGGAATGTAGCTAAAGTTTTTATCCTCAGAACTTCCCAAAACATCTACTTGACCAAACGCTTGAGCCTCTTTTATAGCATTTTTAGCCCAAGTACCCGTTTTGGTATAAGCCGCTTTGGTTTCTAATAAATTCATAGCAGTCATTACAAACTGCATACTAGCACCACCTTGCAGATAGATGACTTCGTAGTCATCACCTAGCTTCATTATTTTTTTTACCAAGCTTCTAGCCTCGTCCATTACGGCCACAAACTCTTTGCTTCTATGCGATATTTCTATGAGAGACATGTTAGTCCCCGCAAAGTTTAGTATCGCCTCCGAACAGTTTTGAATAACCTCTTGAGGTAGAATGGCTGGTCCTGCTGAAAAATTATGTATTTTGCTCATAAATTTAATTGGGGCAAAACTATTTAATTCTTGTTATTTGCAGCGTTATATAACTTGAAAATAAAAAGAAAAATTATATCGAAACTCCAAGAAGTAGACCATTTTTTGGATAGAAAGTTGGTAAACGTTAGCCTACCTGGTTTTAAAAGTAAATCTATATATCAGGTCGGTAAATTTTTTACGAATGGACTTTTTGAAGAAGACCTAAATCTACGTGCTTCATCACTAGCATTCAATTTCTTTATCGCAATTTTCCCTCTAATTATCTTTTTATTTACTCTAATACCCTATATACCTGTAGATAACTTAGATATTCTAATCACCGAATTTATTCAAAAATTTCTACCTGCAAATACCTTTGATTTTGTAAACGAAACCATACAAGATATCATAACAAATCAAAATGCCGGTTTACTGTCTTTTGGTTTTATCGCGGCACTTTACTTTAGTAGTAATGGCTTTGCTAGTATGTTGGCGGCCTTTGACTCTGGACTAGAGAGCAAGATGCAACGCAATTGGTTCGATATCAGAGCTAAAAGTGTTATTTTACTTTTTCTTGTTATTCTACTCCTTATTACCACTATACTATTGAGTATTATGTTTAATTATGGATTTAGGTTTGTAGATGATCTTATAAGCTTTAATGACACCATAATTCCTGTTTTTCTTAATATTATTGAGTTTATTTTAACGGTTTCTCTGGTATATTTCATCTTTAGTTCACTCTATTTCTTTGGTTCTAACAAAGGAACACAATGGCGGTTTTTTAGTGCAGGAAGTACCGTGGCTACTATTTTATCTATTGTAAGTACAAAAGGATTTCAGATGTATGTAGAAAATTTTAATTCCTACAATAAGCTTTACGGCTCTGTGGGCACACTTTTAGTTCTTATGATACTTATATACGTCAACTGTTTCGTTGTTCTCGTAGGTTTTGAACTTAACAGAAGTATAGATAAGGCCAATTGAGATAAATAAGATTCAGATTTTTCATACCCTTAAATTCAAGTCGTAAATGCAACCCCTAGATTAAGAGGTATAGGGTGTAATAAAAATAGCGGATTAGGGGCTAGCCCCTAATCCGCTACGGAAAATGTTACTACCTTTACTTCTCTTCAAAAAGTTGTAAAAATGAGT
>JBDNFQ010000111.1:0-1205 GCA_041689715.1 Bacteroidia bacterium | reverse complement strand
GGAGGAAGTATTCTAGCATACTAATATACCCTCTCTTTTTAAGTCTGTCTTTTGTTATGGTGGTGATTAAGATAGGGCTTTGGGCGGTAGCCCATCCTCCCATTCTTGTTCTGCTCCACGCATACGCTTGACCTTGGTTTAATCCCAGTCGGATAAGGCTACGCCTTTTCTTCTCGGGTTTCTTCCAATGGTGCCATATACAGTATCGCAGTCTATTTCTGAGCCACTCGTCTACAGCCTTTAATTTGGCTTGCATAGATGCTAGTTTGAAGTAATTTACGGTGTAATAGACAAACGGGAGGCTATATTCATCCAGACTCTATTCCTCAAAGTAACTTAACTGATGAAGATTTTGCAAATGATAGTTTTGAATATCAATATTTCTCTTTACCTGGTCTTGCACACGCTTATTGCCCCCTTCCACAGGACCTTGAGTAGGCTCAAAACATTCTATATCAGCACCTTCTAGTCGCATACCAAGAAGCTTTTCTATGCCTCGCACATATTCTTCTTCATCTGTACTTACTAGCGAGATAGCTTGGCCACTGGCTCCTGTTCTACCTATACGGTGTACATAGTCTTCTGGCACCACACTTTGGCATATTTGTCTTTATCGGTAACTGTCTGACATACTGTATACCTTGTGCTTACGGTGGAAATTCTTATATAGCTCATACTAAATAGGAGTATTTTCTCTTCTACCTTGAACTCCCTATTAACTCACAAACTATTATTATGCTGTCCGTGTTATACATAGGTTAGGTTTATAAATAGAATTCGTTAATACAGCACATGATATATAACGTCACACGTACAGATATAAAAATAGACCAGACCGTAGACCAGCTCATCGGAAAACGGTTTGGATTTTTATACAAACTAAGGAATGGAAGCATCGGTTCTGAGCCATTTATTATTTATACATCAAGCCCAGATTTCCAAATAGACTTCGAAAGTCAAGAGTATGACCGCAAGTGTAATATTGAACTAAGACCCAAAGGTATCATCGTTCATTTCCGTAAGAAGTCCAGCAGCTTTATATGGCCTATCCCTTTTGATCAACTTACCCTGAACCAATCTGGCAAGCTATTGTCTGTACACGGGATTACATTATACGCAAAGCTCAAGCCTAGAGTTAAAAGTAAAAAAAATAGTCCCTTCATTCAAAAAATGATAGATGCTAAGGCCGGTTTTTAGACAGACTG
>JBDNFQ010000110.1:0-6238 GCA_041689715.1 Bacteroidia bacterium | reverse complement strand
GGTTTTTTTGACTTGATTTGAAGAAACGTTGTGTCACGAATATTCAAAAAAAACGATCCTAAGGTAATAAAAGCTTGGACCTTCTATGATTGGGCCAATTCGGTTTATAATCTAATTATTTCTACGGCGATATTTCCTATTTTTTATGAGGGAGTCACGAGTATCAAAGATAAAGATGGCAATATGATTTCGGATACTGTATCGTTTTTTGGAAGAGATTTTGTCAATACTGAATTATACACTTACGTTTATTCAGCATCCTTTTTAGTAGTAGTAATGTTGGTCCCTATTCTTTCAGGTATAGCGGACTATTCTGGCACCAAAAAATTATTTATGAAAATATTTTGCTACATAGGTGCAGCAGGATGTGCTTCACTTTACTTTTTTGATATAGATAATTTCGAGCTTAGTATGCTCTCTATTTTTATGGCAAGCATTGGTTTTTGGGGTAGTATTGTTTTCTACAATTCATTCTTGCTTGAAATAGCTGATAAAGATCAACATGATAAAATAAGTGCAAAGGGTTTTTCCCTTGGATATATCGGTAGTGTTTTATTATTAGTAACAATACTTATTCTTAATGCTACAGGTGTAATGCTAGTGAAAGATGGTGTTCCATTCATTCTTGTAGCGATATGGTGGGTCGGGTTTGCTCAATACACTTATTATTATTTACCCGATAAAAGCTATTACCCTAAGCGAGAAAAACAATACAATATTATATGGTACGGATATAGAGAGATTCGTAAGGTATGGAAGGAGCTCAAAGAACATGCTCGTGTGAAGTGGTTTTTGGCGAGTTACTTTACGTACAATATGGGTGTTCAGACCGTAATGCTGGTAGCAGTGCTATTTGCAAGTAAAGAGATAAAGTGGGTAGCAGATGGAGAGTGGTGGCAAACCAAACAAACTGGTCTTATTGTGAGTATAATACTAATACAACTAATAGCAGTAGGAGGTGCATATGTAATGTCTAAGTGGTCTAAGAAGTATGGTAACATCAAGACATTAATGGGAGCAGCTGTGATTTGGATTATATGCACCATTATAGCATATATGATTACACTTCCTCAAGAGTTTTATCTTACAGCGGTATTGGTAGGTTTTGTAATGGGCGGTACACAATCACTGAGTAGGTCTACCTACAGTAAGATGCTACCACCTACAGAAGATAGTGCCTCTTACTTTAGCTTTTTCGATGTTATGGAAAAAGTAGGATTGATTTTTGGTCCTTTGATGTTTGGAGTATTGGAGGGAGTTTTTGGTAACATGAGAATGTCTGTACTTATGCTTATGGTTTTCTTTATCTTTGGTTTCTTACTACTAATGAAAACAAGAAGTGTAGAAAAAAAATCTGAAGTACAGATAGCCTAAATGCTAAAAAAGTACTTATCGGATATCGCCTTTATGCAAGTGCTCAACTTGCTCATAAAACCGATATGGATTCTGCTTATAGATGCTGCGGTGCAGGAGGCACTTCCACAGGCGGTTTATGGTAACTACTTCGCTCTTTTCAATTTTAGCTTACTCTTTTTTATAGTTCTAGACTTAGGTCTTAATAGTTTCAATATCACGGAGGTAGTACAAGACAATAGTAAGATAGGCGTACTTACAAGTAGTATTATTGGCCTTAAAATTATTTTGGCTGTAGCCTACGTGCTCATAATACTAGGAGTGGGAATAGTCTTGGGCTATACTAGTCAGGAGTTTGGCTTATTATTAATACTTGGGGCTATCCAGATCCTCACATCACTCACCCAGTTCTTTAGAAGCATAGTGGCCAGTCTACAGCGATTTAGAGTAGATGGAATATTTATGGTACTCGATAGAATTCTTGTTATCCTATTTGTAGCTATCTTATTGTGGTCCGGAATCCCAAACTTTGAACTTACTATACATCGATTTGCCTATGCACAAGTATTGAGCTTATCGCTGGTTCTGGTGAGCTTGCTATTCTTCTTAAGAGAGTACTTGTCTCAAGTACGTATTTCCTTTAGTCTAGACAGTATTCTTCCTATTCTCAAAAAATCTTGGCCTTTTGCTCTGCTCGTATCGCTAATGGGATTATATACGTATATAGATGGAGTCATGATCAAATCATTGGTAGGGGATGCAGAGGCAGGAGTGTATGCTTTGGGGTATCGATTTTACTTTGCCTTGCTTATGTTTGCTCAGGTTTTTAGCGGTGTTCTACTTCCCTTATTTACCAAAAACTTGGCTGACTCTGCACTTATAAGAAGCATCAGTGGATACACAGCACGTTTACTGTTATTTGGAGGTCTAGTGGCCTCGTTTATTACCACGGTATATGCCCTAGATATTCTGACTATCATTAATCCCGAAAAGGCCAAAAGCGACTCTGCAGAAGTACTAGTTCTTTTGATTTTTGGTTTTGTAGGTGCCTCACTTACACTCGTTTATGGTGCTTTACTCACCGCAGGTAAGGAGTTGAAATGGCTCAATAGATTTGCTGCTATTACTTTGTTACTTAACTTAATTATGAATCTGGTTCTGATAACAAAATACAATGCACAAGGTGCGGCAATGGCTACTATGATAAGCCAAATTTTCTTTGGACTAGTCTGCTTCTTTGTGAGTGCCAAAAAATACAATTTGCACTTAACCTTTACTTCTTTTATACGTCCGTTTTCAGGTGTAGTATTATTAGTCTTAATAATTTTTGGCGGCAAGCAATATGCTCAAAATAGTAGCGTTCATTTTGTGATGATAGCTATTACAGTTTTGCTTGCAGCTTATTTATTTAAACTATATAAGTTAAAAGACTTTAAGTCTGTGCTCAAGAAATGATGTAATCATTTACATTTGTCCACTTTATCAAAATTTACCGAATGAACCAAAACAAAGAGTTTGACTTCAATTTTATAGATATTGTTTCTCTAGTATGGGAGTATCGTAAGCCATTGCTTATCATTATGCTTAGTGCAGCAATTCTTTCTGCTATTTTTTCATCTCCATTTTTTATTAAACCAAAGTACCAATCTGAAGTAGTTTTTTATCCTACTACTATCAACTCCATTGGTAATGCCATGTTTACTGATCTGACTCAGCGTCAGGCAGACCCATTGGCTTTTGGTGAAGAAGAGGAGGCGGAGAATGCACTGCAATTACTTAATTCATCTGCTTTGCAAGGAAGAATAGTAAAGAACTTTGATTTGCTAAATCATTATGACGTAGATAAAGAAGGTGGTAGCCCTCAGACAGATTTGAGCCGCATTATGCAAAATAATATCAAGTTTAATAGAACGCGGCATTTGGCAGTTTCTATAACTGTACTTGACGAGAGTCCTGAAAAGGCTGCAGAAATTGCCAATGGTATTGGTGCTCTGTATGACAGTGTGAAAACAGAAATACAACGTCAAGTATCGCTAGAGGCACTTACTATTATAGCGGATGAGTATAAGGGGAAACAAGTGGAAGTGATGGATTTGCGTACTGGGCTAAAAGAGCTGGGCGAAAAAGGGATTACGAACTACGAGGAGCAATCTAGAGCTATAGCTGAAGAGCTGTATAAAGTAGATGCAAACTCTTCAACTGGCAGAAGATTGCAAGAAGTTCAAGATAAGCTGGCTAAATATGCGGGTGATTATACCTACCTCAGAGAGACACTTATTCTAGAATTAGAAAGTCTAAGTAAGCTGAAAAAAAGATACGAAAAAGCAAAGGTAGATGTGGAGAAAACATTACCACAAAAATTTGTACTTACAAGTGCCTTTGCTGCAGAGAAAAAAACATATCCAGTACGGTCTCTTATTGTACTACTAGTTACTGCTTCAGTTGTCTTTTTTAGCGTAGTAACTCTTTTGATTCTGAATCAACTGAATATGTTAAAGAAAAAGTGAATCGAACCCTAAGCATACAAGGATTATACAGCATAGTAGCTCTATTTTTTCTGTATTGCTTAGCATGTGTGTACTTTCAGGTATACGCAGCCCTAGCCGCTCCTGTAGTCCTTATGCTAGTATGGGTAGCTATCACCAAGCCCAAGTATATACTATACTTCGTTGCCTTTGCTACTCCGCTTTCTGTACATCTCATAGATGAACGCTATAGTAATGCAAACCTTAGTTTACCTACAGAACCTCTCATTATACTGCTATTCATAGGCGTATTACTAAAGCTCCTTACATCCAAAAATATTCAGCTAGCTGAGCTCAAAACAGTACTTTCCATCCTTATACTTACAGATTTTGCTTGGTTATCTATCACTGCCATTTCTAGTACTATGCCTCTTATCAGTGCTAAGTATGTGCTTATGAAAAGTTGGTACATTGTTGTATTTTACTTTTTGGCAGCTAAGTTCTTTCGCTCAGAAAGGGTAATTAAAAAATTTCTGTGGATCTTTATAGCTTCCGTAGTGATACTAAGTGCATATACACTAATTATGCACTCTACAGGAGGTTTTTCTAGAGCCTTTGCCTATACGGCTATGCGGCCTTTTTTGCCAGATCATGGCATGTATGCTGCTTGCATATCTTTCATAGTGCCTGTACTTTTTGTATTTGCCATACATGGCAAAATGTTAGGATATTCCTCGTTTCTAAGAGTTGTGTGCACGGTTCTTTTTCTATTTATGGTAGTGGCGGTGGCACTCTCTTTTACACGTGCATCTTGGATTAGTCTAGTAGTCTCATTAGGCCTCTATTTTATTTTTACCTTAAGCATTAGATTTAAGTATTTGGTGCTCATAGGTGTATTAGCTGTAGGTGCTTTGCTGAGCAACATGGACAATCTACTTACAGACTTGTCTCGGAATAAAAATGAGTCGGATGATAATATAGAGAATCACTTACAATCTGTATCTAACGTTACTTCTGACCCGTCTAATCTAGAGCGACTAAATAGATGGAGCAGTGCTATTAGAATGTGGGAGGATAAACCCTTGATGGGGTGGGGACCTGGCACCTATACTTTTCAGTATGGACCCTATCAGCTACCTCATGAGATGACTATTATAAGTACTAATGCTGGCACGCTTGGCGGTATTCACTCAGAGTATTTGCGGCCTCTGGCAGAAAGTGGCATACTAGGAGCTCTGTTGTTTATAGGGATTATACTGGGTGTTTTCTTGCTGGCTTTTAAGCATCAACGATTGCTTACAGGAGCAGACAAGTATCTTAGTATGGCTGTGTTTTTGGGTCTTGTCACATATTTTGCCCATGCTGTGCTTAACAACTATTCCGAATTTGATAAAATTGCAGTACCCTTGTATAGCTTCATGGCAGTGCTTACCGCCATCGAAATAAGATATCAAAATGCTCAAAAAAATAGCCAAGAATAAACTAGGATTAGCAGGATTGCTGCTCATTTCTATTTTGGTGATTGTTTCATTTTTAGGGTATTTTATCACTCCAGATTCTACTCCCGATGCCAATGACATACATCTAGAAATAGCCTTACAAAGACCAGGCTTTAGCGTGCAGATGATGCGAGCAGAAGAGCGAGTAACAGAACCAACCTCTTGGGTAAGCAAGCTACTGCACGGTGAGGAATTAGACGCTAGTTATATCCCGATTTCAGCTATTGCTTTCCCAGATAGTTTTGCCAAGTTTACTAAAAATGGAGTATTAGTTTGGCAGAAATTAGAGATCTCTGGACTACACGAAAAAGCGGAATGGTTGGATAATACGATAGATACAAGGAACTACTACTTAGGAACGGATAGATACGGCAGAGATGTACTCAGTAGAGTGGTTATAGGAGCACGTATTTCGTTGCTTGTAGGTTTTATGTCTGTACTTATCACCCTACTCATAGGCACTACTCTGGGCTTACTAGCAGGATACTTTGGCGGCAGGGTAGATAGTTTTATACTATGGCTTATTAATGTGGTGTGGAGCTTGCCCAGTTTGCTCATAGCTATTGCTATTAGTTTTGCTTTTCAGGAGAAGGGATTGTATCAAGTATTTCTAGCCATAGGACTCAGTATGTGGGTAGAGCTGGCACGTATAGTCCGTGGTCAGGTATTACAAATCAAAGAGATGGAGTACATTCAAGCAGCTCAGGTATTGGGTTTTGGTCATGTTCGTATCTTATTCAAGCATATTCTGCCCAATATTATGGCACCCATTATCGTAGTATGTGCAGCTAACTTTGCAAGTGCTATATTACTAGAGGCTGGCCTTAGTTTCTTAGGACTCGGCGTACAACCACCTACACCTAGTTGGGGGAGTATGATTAAGGAACATTATAGCTACATCGTTTTCGATGCGGCGTATCT
>JBDNFQ010000109.1:0-5306 GCA_041689715.1 Bacteroidia bacterium | reverse complement strand
GCTCACTGGCATACCCACTGATTCCAAATGCTTCTACTCCTGAGTATAATGCTCCAAGTGCTGTTCTACCCAAAACTAAAATATCGTCTCGTTGAGGTTTTTGAACGTAACCGTCATTGTGAAGTTCTAATACTTTTCGTTTTGCTTCTGTGATTACTCTAGCTCCGTTTACTACGACTTCATCTTTATCGTGATGCATCACGCCTATCTCAAAAGCTTCGTGTCCGGAGGTAGCCACTTTTGCGGTAGCTATCGTCTGAAAACGCTCTATCAATGTAGGTAGTTGTGGGTCGCCTGCATAAAAACTATCACTGGTACGGACCACAAATTCTTTGGTACCGCCACCACCTGGTATCAGTCCTACTCCTGCTTCTACTAGTCCGATGTAGGTTTCTGCAGATGCTACTGCTGCATCTGAGTGTAGTGTCATTTCACATCCTCCACCGAGTGTAAGTCCGTGTGGTGCTATCACCACAGGTACGCTAGAGTAGCGTAGTCTCATTACCGTTTTTTGGAAATAGCTGATGACCATATTTAGCTCATCAAACTCCTGCTCTATAGCGAGCATTAGCATCATAGCTAGATTAGCTCCTGCGGAGAAGTTAGGTGCATCATTACCGATTACCAATCCTTTCCAACCTTCGTTTTCGGCTATTTCTATAGACTTGTTAATAGCAGATAAAGTACCGCTGCCTATGGCATTCATCTTAGAATGAAACTCTAAGCAAAGCACACCATCACCTATATCGTGAAGCGTTGCTTCTTTGTTCTTGTATACGGGCTCAGCAGATTTGAAATTATCTAACACTATAAACGCTTCCGTTCCTGGTATCACTTCGTAAGAACCAGAAGCAATACTGTAATACTTACGTTTGCCCTCTTCCGACTTATAGAAAGACGAGTTGCCTTTCGCTTTGAAATCTGTGATCCATTGAGGAACTTCATATCCTGCTTTTTCAATGTTGCTGAGGACTTTATCAAATCCAATCAAATCCCACGTTTCAAAAGGACCAACGTCCCAACCAAACCCAGCTCTAAGAGCATCATCTATTTGGTATAGCTCGTCTGCTATCTCCGGAATTCTGTTACTAGAATACGCTGCAATGGCTGTGATTATATCTACATAAAAGTTTGCTGCGGAATCTCCACCGTCGTATAATATACCTAGTTTACTGCTTAGTCTATTGGCCTTTCTTGCTTTCCCTATACTGTCAAATCTAGGCTTGCTCTGTGCTTCGTATTCAAATGTCTCCAGGTTAAGTTGCTCAATTACTCTATTCCCTTCTGCATCTTTTGATTTTTTGTAAAATCCTTGACCCGTTTTGTCGCCAAGCCACTTATTCTCGAGCATTTTATCCAAGAAGGCTGGGATAGCAAACCAATCCTGCATTTCGTCTTTTGGGCAATTCTGACCGACACCATTGGCTACTTTTACTAGCGTATCTAAACCTACTAAATCCGATGTGCGGAATGTAGCAGACTTTGGTCTACCAGATACAGGCCCGGTAATAGAATCTACCGCTTCTATAGTCAAGTTGTGCTTTTGCATCATCTTAAATATGGCCATAATGCTAAATACACCTATTCTATTCGCTATAAATGCAGGAGTATCTTTCGCTTTTACAGTTGTTTTTCCTAAGAAAAGATCTCCGTAGTGTAAGAAGAAATCTACTACTTCTGGTTTAGTCTTAGTAGAAGGAATGATCTCCAATAATTTCAAGTACCTTGGTGGATTAAAGAAATGCGTACCACAGAAATGAGCAGCAAAATCTTCGCTTCTACCTTTAAGCATCATTTCTATTGGAATACCAGAAGTGTTACTGGTAATCAGTGTACCAGGCTTTCGGTGAAGCTCTACTTTATCAAAAAGTTCAATCTTGAGATCCAGTCTTTCGATGATAACTTCTATTACCCAGTCACACTCTTTTATAAGATGAAGATCATCATCTAAGTTCCCAGTTTTAATCTTATTTGCAAAAGACTTGCTGTATATCGGACTTGGGTTGCTCTTTAGAGAAGACTTAAGAGCGGCGTCCGCTACCTTAGCATCCTCTCCAGTTTCACTCTCTTTGGAGTTTGGAAAGTTCTTAAGGTCCAATAAAAGGACATCTAAACCTATATTGGCGAAGTGGCAAGCGATACGGCTTCCCATTACACCTGAGCCTAATACGGCTACTTTTTTTATTTTTCTACTTTGCACCATTATATTTCTTATCTCACTGCGTTCTCTATTTCCAATTCTTTGTACTCCGCCAGCAATCCCGCAATAACCCTTCTGAGGTGTCCTGCATCATCCATTACTTTCATAAGCAGCACAGCTCCCTCTATCTGAGCTACTACACTTTCTGCCTTTACACGGGCCTCTTCTTCGCTTACCACATAAGTATAGATATACTCTACCGTTGCTATCCATTTTTCGAAAAAACCTTGTATCACCTTTTCAAATCCCAAGTTCAAATTCTTAGTCTCTAGACCAATATTTGCAAAGAAATTGCCTGCATCTTCGAATATAAATATCTCTTCTGCCCGTTTAGATAGTAAAAAAAGGCGATCATAGGGACTTAGCTCCTCATCGTACGCCGTCACAAAAACTTTGTTAATATAGTGATCCATTAGCGAGTTTAATACTTCAAGCATAAGCTGCTCCTTACTCTCTATGTAGTGATACATGCTCCCTTTGAGCAGCCCACTAGCATTTGCTAGGTCACTCATAGACGTGGCCGTGTACCCTTTGGACTTAAATACCGAAAGTGAGTTTTTAAGTAATGTTCTACGATCTATTTTTGGTTTTGCCATGATAATGTCTCCAAATATAGAAAAAATAATTAGAATATCAAACGGTTGGTAGATTATAAAAATCTGAACACGAAATCGTAGTAGGCTAGATCACCTGTACGAACAGGATTCCGATTTTTTGCATAGTGTTACATTAGACCAGACCAATCATTAGAATCTAGCATCCCATGAAAGGCTGACACGAGCCGTTAAACATTTGTAAACAGTGTTATAATTCGAGCCTTCACGTTCTCTAAAATTAACCTTTAAACAATAAAGCTAAGACCTAGCCCGTTCTCTCATCACCAAAAAGCAAAAGTTATGAAACAATACATTTTAATTATTCTAACTAGCTTAACCTATCAATCATTTTCCCAATTACCACCTTACGAGTACTCACCTTACCCGAGAAGTATTCCAAATGAAGGAACGTCCGTTGCCCATAAATATCTGGGCGAGCAACGAGTCAAGTACTCCAAGCGAATACACAGAGTCATAGATTCTCGTATGAAACAAAACAAAGACATCACCTGGCCTCGAAATCCACTGAATAAAGTGATATGGAAGGCGGTGACTGAGGGGTATCCAGAACTAGGTCAGCCAAAAGCTTACGCTTCGGATTCACTAGCCTCTACTCTATCCCTATCAGCCATTAAAAGCAAGGTAGAAGACACCGTATGGGTGTGGGTTCCTAACCCTAATAATCCCACAGACCCAAATGACCTAATCGAAATTCCGATTTTTGAACCCTTTGATCCTGGCAGTATTAAGAAATTTAGGATTATGGAAGATTGGATTTTTGATGCACAACACAGTGATCTGAGACCTAGAATTATTGCTATTGCACCTATGTATCATGTAAGATCGCAAACGGGAGTAGACTTAGGAGAAGCCGAATTGTTTTGGGTAAAAATGGACGATCTGCGTCCGATTCTCGCTCAGCAAGAAATTTTTAATAAGTTCAATGATGCTGCTAGACTAAGTTACGATCATTGGTTTGAGATGAGGCTCTTTTCTAGCCATATTGTAAAAGAAAGTAACGTGTACGACTTGGACATAGCCTACTTAGAAGGATTTAGAGATGATGGCATAGAAGCCCTCTTAGAAGCTGATAAAATAAAGAACGATCTCTTTGTAATGGAGCACGATCTTTGGGAATATTAACTTGTTATATCTTGATGTTATAATTTAACATCAAGATACTTACTTTTGCCGCAAATATTTTAAGAGCAAACTATGGCATATTTTTTTACATCAGAATCAGTTTCTGAAGGACATCCAGACAAGGTTGCAGATCAAATTTCTGATGCACTAATAGATAATTTTTTAGCATTTGATGCTAGCAGTAAAGTAGCCTGCGAAACGTTAGTGACTACTGGACAGGTAGTACTAGCTGGAGAGGTGAAATCTAATACGTACTTAGACGTACAAAAAATAGCTAGAGAAACTATTAACAAAATAGGATACACTAAGAGTGAGTATATGTTTGATGGCAACTCGTGCGGTGTATTTAGTGCCATACACGAGCAGTCTCCCGACATTAACCAAGGTGTAGAGCGTAAAAATCCAGAAGATCAAGGAGCTGGTGATCAAGGAATGATGTTCGGGTATGCTACCAATGAGACTGAGAGCTACATGCCTCTTCCTCTTGAGCTAAGCCATATATTACTAAAAGAACTAGCAGGGCTAAGAAGAGAGGATAAAAAAATAAAGTACCTGAGACCTGATAGTAAATCTCAAGTAACCATAAAATATGATGATAACAATAAGCCTATTGCGATAGACTCTATCGTAATATCTACACAACATGACGCCTTTGATACAGAGACCAAAATGCTTAAAAAAATCAAAGATGACGTCATTAATATTTTAGTACCAAGAGTTAAGAAGCTTCTTCCAAAAGAAACTCAAAAACTCTTCACAGATAAAATCACGTATCACGTAAATCCTACAGGAATATTTGTGATCGGTGGACCACACGGAGATACAGGCCTTACGGGCAGAAAGATAATAGTAGACACCTATGGTGGTAAAGGAGCCCACGGTGGGGGTGCATTCTCTGGCAAAGATCCAAGTAAGGTAGACAGAAGTGGTGCTTACGCAACAAGACATATTGCTAAAAATCTTGTAGCTGCAGGAGTTTGTGACGAAGTATTAGTACAAGTAGCCTATGCAATAGGCGTAGCAAAACCAATGGGATTGTATGTAAATACCTACGGCACATCCAAAGTAGATATAACCGATGGACAGATAGCGGATGAGCTACTCAAGATGCCTAAGTTTGACTTGCGTCCCTATTTCATAGAAACTAGATTTAATCTTAGAACACCCATTTACTTTGAAACAGCCGCGTATGGCCATATGGGTCGTACTACAGAAACGGTAACTAAAGAGTTCACTGACGCTAGTGGCAAAACTAAGAAAGTGAAAGTTAAACTTTTCCCTTGGGAAGAGCTAGATGGAGTGAAAGACTTGAAAAAAGTCTTTAAAATAAAGTAATCGATTATAAAATCGATAAATAGATACAGTCT
>JBDNFQ010000108.1:0-1344 GCA_041689715.1 Bacteroidia bacterium | reverse complement strand
TTCCCCTATACCGCCACTTAGTAGGTCTGCAGTAATCTGCTGTCCACTATCTTGCATTTGGTTAAATGTGCGTATCATACCGGTTACCGTACCCAAGAAACCAAGCATAGGAGCAGCTCCAGAGATAGTAGCTAGTATAGCCATACCTTTTTCTAACTTGTATACTTCTAGCTTACCTACGTTTTCTACAGCTACGCTGATATCTTTTAGTGGTTTGCCTATTCTAGAAAGTCCCTTTTCTATCATAAGTCCTATAGGAGTACCTTTATCGTGGCAGAGTCTTTGAGCCCCTTTTAGGTCTCCTTCCATTACCATACCTTTTATACCTCCCATAAAGTGAGAATCTAAGATTCCTGCTTTTTTAATAGTGAAGTAACGCTCAAAAGTGAGATATACAGCTATCACAAAGAGAATACCAATGGGTATCATCACTATACCACCTTTCCATATCAGGCTTAAAATATCTAATGCCCCAGCACTAGCAGATGCTGTTTCTATATTAGCTGCAGTCACTGCACCTTCTTGTACTATTTGAAGTAAGAAACTCATATTATTTTTTAGTTATAACTAGTTTTTGGTCTAATTTATTCTGAATGAGGTTTTTATACTCCACAGCAAGCTCTTCGTTCGTAAAAGAAATGATATAAACACCTGTATTTCCCTCATCATCTAGTGCTATTTCACACTGAGCATATTTTCCTTGTAGCTCTTGTACTAAACTTGTTGCTTCTTCCTCATTTTTCACTTTAGCATATATACCAAAAGAAGTAAGCATTTTTTTATTTTTGACTTCAGGTACCGACTCAGTGTCATTTAAAAGATTGGATATTGCAGGAGAATCTAAAAAGCTAGCGTACTCATTTACATTTTTAATAGCAGGTGCAGCGGTCATTTCAAAATTGAGCATTGCAAATACCATTGCTATTAAGAAAAGACTTCCAAGTGTGTTGACTATAGAGAGATTTCCAAATTTCATTTTGGTCTTCACTCTTCTGGTGCGGTGCTTGTCAAGTTTAGATTGTTGAGCTTTTTCGCGTTTATCTTTTCTTTCTGCTGCACGAGTAGCCTTCAATTCTGCCTTTATATTCGGCATCGATTCTTGAACTACAGGAGTTTCTTCTTGCAGTACTGCGGCTACTTTTTGTACTTCGGGAGTAGCTTTCACTATGGGTTGAGCCATTACTGGAGTTGGCTTTGCTACTTGTTCTGCTATAGTAACAGGTTTTAGTCTTAGCTTTGGTAAGCCATAGGATTCCGTAGAAAAATTGACAGAGTGATAGGGTACAAATACGAGCTTATTTTCTTGTGTATAGTAGAATGTCCCTACTTCAGCTACTTCAGCAT
>JBDNFQ010000107.1:0-14765 GCA_041689715.1 Bacteroidia bacterium | reverse complement strand
CAAATTTAATCTTTAATAATCTTTAATGAGAGTATTCAAATTTGGTGGTGCCAGTGTAAAAAGTGCAGAGGCTGTGAAGAACGTTGCAAAGGTACTTCGTACGCAGTCTGAAGGTCCTTTGGTAGTGGTAATAAGTGCAATGGGAAAGATTACAAATAAGCTAGAAGAGCTAGTAGACGCATATTTCCATAACCATGAAAATAAGAAATATCTGTACGATGAGGTGCGAACATTTCACCGAATTATTACAGATGACCTGCAAATAGATGAGTATGACTACTATGAGGTAGATAATCTGCTCATAGAATTAGAATGTATCATAGAAAAAAAGAGGGATGAATCTTCATCATATGATACAGAATATGATAGAATAGTTCCTTTTGGGGAGCTTATAAGTACTAAAATAGTAAGTACATATCTGAATAAGATAGGCTATAAGAATAGATGGATAGATGCTCGTAACTTTGTGATAACTACCAATAAAAATAGAGCGGCCAATGTACTTTGGGAAGAAAGTGTACCCCTTATCAATGGGAGTTTAAAGCCATTGGTAAAAAAGCAAACTATTGTGACTCAGGGATTTATTGGGAGAGGTCTTAACCACAAAAACACAACACTAGGAAGAGAAGGTTCCGACTATACTGCAGCTATTTTTGCTTATGCCCTAGACGCAGAGTCTGTTACTATATGGAAAGATGTGGAGGGTGTTATGAATGCTGATCCACGAAAGTTTAAGAATGCGGTGCTCATTCCTAAGTTGTCTTATAATGAAGCTATAGAGCTAGCGTATTATGGTGCTTCGGTTATTCACCCTAAGACAATTCAGCCACTCAAGAACAAGAAAATACCATTGTATGTCAAATCCTTTTTAGATATGAATTCAATGGGTACAGAAGTGGTAGAAAATGATAGTCGTACTTTGAATGAAACTCAGTGCTACATAGTAAAAGAAAATCAATCGCTTATTACCATAGCATCCAAAGATTTCTCTTTTATAGTAGAAGATAACTTAGAAATTATATTCAATGCTATTAATTTAGCGGGTATACAGCTTAACCTTATGCAGAACTCCGCTATTAGTTTTATGGCGTGTTTTAATGAGGATGCTAAAAAGGCGGAGCATCTCACGGCTCTTTTAAAAGAAAGATTTGTTGTAGGTATTAGATCAGAAAATACATTGCTTACTATTTTTAACTACAATGAAACTAATTCTGAGGTTCGACAAATAATAGGAGATAGAGCTACTATACTAGAGCAAAAGTCAAGTAGTGCATTGCAACTGCTTCTTAATTAGACGACCTATTCCCCAGGCCTACTTCTACGTCATTTTGGTACTCTGTAGTTCTTTTGTCACCACTACTTTCTACTTCAAAAGTTCCGTTTTTCTTTCCGTTGGAGAAGTTACCTATTAGTTTTAGCGAGGCATCTGCAGATGTCTGTGTGCATACACCGTGTGGCTTACCTTCTTTGAAAGGGCCTGCTATTACTCCGTCTCTAGAGGTCAATGTGCCTTCTCCATTGAATGAGTTGTTATTCATTTGGCCAGCATAGAAGTAGTTTTTGCCAAGAAAATATGTACCTGTTCCTTTCATGCTATCCTGCACCCAGTCTCCGTCATAGGCTATGCCATTGTCATATATGATTAAACCTGTGCCGTGCTTTTTGCTCATTACATATTGGCCCGTGTAGGAGTAGTTATAGGCTACTGAGAAAAATTTTCCTTGACCCCATATAAAACCGAGTTTGAATTCACCTTCATACTTATTACCAAAAGTATCTACATATTGGCCTGCTCCATGTGGCAAGCCATAAGACCATTGCCCTTTGTACATAGATGCTCCGTCTGCCCAAGTCATAGTACCAAAACCATCTACCACATTTCCTTCTCTACGTTTACCATCTGGCAGCAAACGAGCTCCTGAGGACTTCATTACATAAGCCAGATTTTTCTCTAGACTTACTACAGTGGCCGTAATTTTAATATGGTCTAGTTTACCATCTGTAAAGTAAAAATCAGTAATATCGTCTTCTGTAACGTACCTACGGACGTAGATATTTACTTCATCTATGTCTAGTAAGCCGGTACGTTTTTGTACTTGCTCTAGGGTCATGCCCCATTGCGTTTTTTTTGGCAGCTCATGCTGGTATGCCTTATAATTATACCCGCTATCGTATAATGAAATGCGTATGAGAGCAAAATCTCTGTTGTACTGCATAGTGATACCCTCTGCGGTGTATTCCTCTTGATAAACCCGTAGAGCAGGAATCATAGCCTCACGAATTGGATTAAGTGTATCGAACTTTGCACGCAGGTTGGTCAGCTCTATAGAATTATAGGGCTGTGCTATTAGACTTGTTGGACTTTGAGCGAAGCTTTGGTTTAGGCTAATGAAAAGAAGAGGTAAAAATGTATAAAGTAGTCTTTTACTGTAATTCATATATTGTAAAACAAAAGTATTGTATTCGCGGTTTAAGTCATAGTGCATCATTATAAAAATAGCAGTAATTTAGATAATTAGATGAAATAAGTATAGAATTGGTTGCCTATGATTTTATGGACAAAATAGGTTGATTACACATTTAGTCAGCCGTTTTCTTCCTAAAACTGTCTTGGAATAGTTCGCTATTTCTTTACCACTTTCGCTCGAAACTCACTATTTAAAAGATGTTCTGAATCCAAAATAATAATCGAACTCCTTTAGACTTGCATTAGCATTGTAAGCATAATAAAGATTGAGAGAAAGAGAAATATAGTCTGGAAATTCTTCCCCGTTCTTTTTTAAAATAGCCAACAATTCCAGAGCTTCAATAGCTGAACTTTGTGTACTTATTTTTTGTGGAGTTTTATCTTTGCCGATAATGTGTTTGGCAATGTAACTGTCAGTTTCATTGTCGTCGATCAATAATACGTGTTTCATTCTGGTCTCATTATGTAGATGCTACTAATCGATTAGGAATCATAATGGTAAATTTTGTTCCTTGGGTTAATGCCGATTCCATTTCCATAGTGCCGTTCAGCTTTTCAATGGCCTCTTTGGCAATATATAATCCAAGTCCTGAACCGCTGGACTTTTTTGTACCTCTGTAAAACATATCAAATATTCTATCCTTATATTTTGCATCAATACCTATACCATTATCTTCAACACTAATAGTAGCAAAATCATTGATGCATTTAACATTAATACCTATATATGAATTTTCTTTTGAGGTGTCTTTATATTTAATAGCATTTGAGATAAGATTACTCAAAACTATACTCACTCTGGCTCTGTCTGAAATGAATTCTATTTTCTGATCAATTTCAAGCTTCAGTTCTATTTTGTCTGCTCCGTCCATATGTGCAAGATTATTCCTAACCTCACCAATGGTTTGTTTGAAATCAATTGCTTCGTTTATCACTTCTGTGCGGGCATTGCGTGAGTAGGTCAATATATCTTCGATAAAATTGTCCAGTTTCAGGATACTGCTCTTCATCATACCCATCTGTTCTAATTGCACACTATTATCTGGACTGATGTCCTCTATAATCATATTTGACAAACCAAGCAACGATTTTAAAGGAGATCTTAAATCGTGCGAAGCACTATATACAAAACGGTCTAATTCGCTGTTTGCCTTCTTCAGTTCTAGGTTAGAGGCATCTAATTCCTCTGCCCGTTTTTCTTTCTCGTCGTTTTGAAAAACTAGCTCTTTATTCGCCATGATTAACTCCTTTTTATTTAAGACTACACTATCAATTATTGGATTGGTAATTTTCAAGAAAAAACACACGAAAATCAAAACCAAAAGAATTAATGAAATAAATATCCAAAAGATTACCTCCAAAAACGGTTTATTAATTTCGGAAGTCGGAATTTTAGCAACGACACCACAATTTAACTTTTCAATAAACGTATAGGCAGAAAACACCTCTACACCGTTATAATCTAGCCCTCTCATATAACCGCTTTCTCCATTCAGTGCCTTTCGCATAGGTGTAGCAATAGCGTCACTTTTTGGAATTCCAGGATATTTTCTTGCTAATTTATCGGAAATCATAAATTGAATACTGTCATTTATCATTTGGAATAATATAATATCGCCATTTTCTCCAATAGAATTGTCCTTATATCTTACTTGTTCTAGATATTCAGTAATGTCGTTTTCATTGAGGTCTAGTTTATTTTCCAAAACTGCAATTCCTGCTTTTTCACGATTTACAATATCCTGCAACCGATTATAAAGTTGTTTCTGTGCGTTACCGTAAAAAGCAAAAATCGAGACAGCAGCAATTGCAAACGAAATAAGTGATATAAATAGTGCTAATAATACTAATTTTTTGTGTCTGAATAATCTAATCATAGCTCATTGGTTAATGCGTTTTTTTTATATAACTTGATGGCTGAGTTGAATGTAGCACCTCTGAATAGCCTATATTACTAAAACTCTTAAGTAATAGAAGTGAGATGCTCACTAAAACAAAACATATTAAAGTAATAGGTAACATAACAATAGTGCCAGCAAAAAGTTGGTTTACTACAGACATTCCAAAAGTCCAGCCTACTAAAAATAGGATAAAGAATGAAATGACTAGCAGCTCAATCACTAACCCACAAAACCATAAAAACTTGACATTCCTTTTCACTTCTATCATCACATAAGTTTGATACACCGTGAATGTAAGATATTATACTGGCATTTTAAAACAATTATGGATTAAAATACTGAGGGATGTCATCAGTAGACGGCTTTAATAGTATGCTCATAAAAACAGTATATTCAAAATAGCTTCCCCATTTACCAAGGGAAACCATCTAAACATATTTTAAAAATAGAAGGGTCTATCAATTAATTTTACGACAATCCAGCTCGACTGGGTAGCACTAAAATTCAATCTGATATGCCCTAGACTATTCGCAGACCCTTTTGTATAAACAGAACCTAAAGATTATGATTTCAAACATAGGATTTATTTTCCTATGTATGAACCTAAACACTTAGTTCACTCAATACGTTACCTTTGCAGTCACAAAAGTATGTCCACACGAGAACGTCCATTATCAGCTTGGCTACCCATTACCAAAAAAGAGGTAGAAGAACGAGGCTGGGGGGAGCTAGATATCATCCTTATAACAGGTGATGCCTACATAGACCACCCTGCATTTGGGGCAGCGGTGATAGGGCGTATAATCCAAAGTGAAGGATTTAGAGTAGCGATAATACCACAACCCAACTGGCAAGACGATCTGCGTGACTTCAAAAAACTAGGAGCCCCAAAACTTTTCTTTGCTGTAACTTCTGGCAATATGGACTCTATGGTAAATCACTATACAGCTCGTATGCGTAGAAGATCTACCGATGCTTATTCCCCTGGGGGTACTAATACGCTGAGACCCGATTATGCTCTCACTGTATATACTCAAATATTAAAAAAACTATATCCTGAAGTACCCATACTCGCTGGCGGCATAGAAGCTTCACTCAGAAGAGTGACGCACTACGACTACTGGAAAGATGAGCTAATGCCCAACATTCTAGAAAGTTCTGGTGCAGACCTATTAGTCTACGGAATGGGTGAAAAGCCCCTACGTGAAATACTTCAATTACTCAAAAAAGGAGTTCCTTTTCACCAACTTACTATGGTAAAGCAGACTGCTTACCAACGTCCTGTGGAAGAGGGTATTCCCAAAAATAAAAAATGGAAGGATATAGAGCTAAATGCTCACGAAGTCTGTCTAGAAGATAAAAAGGCTTTTGCATCTAATTTCAAACATGTAGAGCAAGAAAGTAACAGCGTGCAAGCCAAGCGTATCATCCAAAATACGTACAACAAAAATTTGATTATTAATCCGCCATTTGAAACCATGACGGAAAAGGAAATCGATTTTGCTTTTGACCTGCCTTACACCAGATTGCCACACCCTAAGTACAATAAGAAAGGTCCTATACCTGCGTATGATATGATTAAGTTCAGTATCAATACACACAGAGGATGTTTTGGCGGCTGTAGCTTCTGTACTATATCTGCTCACCAAGGCAAGTTTATAGCGAGTCGCTCCGAAGAGTCTATACTCAAGGAGGTAGAAAAAGTGACTGAGATGCCAGATTTTAAAGGCTACTTAACTGACATAGCTGGCCCTAGTGCCAATATGTACAAAATGAAAGGCAAAGTGCAGTCTATCTGCGATAGATGCAATACTCCTAGCTGTATACACCCAGTGGTATGTGATAATCTAGATACCAGTCACAAGCCAATGACAGATCTGTATAAGAAAATAGATGCTAATCCTAAGATAAAGAAAGCATTCATTGGTTCAGGAATACGATACGATCTACTTACTAAGTCATACAATAAAAAAGGCGACGAAAAAGATATGTATGAGTACTTGGAGCAAGTACAGACTAGACACGTATCGGGAAGACTAAAGGTAGCACCAGAGCATACTTCCGATGATACGCTGAAGATTATGCGTAAGCCTAAGTTTGAGCATTTTCATAGCTTCAAAAAGCTATACGATAAGATAGACTTAAAACATAATCTTAATCAAAAGTTAATACCGTACTTCATCTCCAGTCACCCAGCGTGCAAGGAAGAAGATATGGCAAACTTAGCTGCGGAAACCAAGGAATTAGGATTCCAGCTAGAACAAGTACAAGACTTCACTCCTACTCCTATGACAGTGGCTACAGTAATATACTACTCTGGCTATCATCCATATAGACTAGAAGAATACTACGTTCCTAAGACAAAAAAGGACAAAGAAAATCAACACCGTTTCTTTTTCTGGTACAAGCCAGAAAACAAGCAATGGATACGAGACAGACTGCACGGCACCAAGCAAGCAGGACTTATCAATACGCTACTATCTAAGGCTACGCCATCCAAAAAACGATACAAAGGACGTGCAGATAAGTTTATTAAAAAGCATGGCAATCCTAATAACCAAGGAATGGAGAAATACATGAAAAAAGGAAAAGGGGACAAGGGTAAGAATGGGTGTGGATGATATACCCTCAATTTTATTTTGACTGAACCCAGCGGGTTCGCATATTTATAACAACTACATAACCCACATAAGGTACGACCCCGAAGGGGTCGAATATTCCTGCTTGCTCTATATTGCTATAAAGATTTCATCCCTTTGGGATGCCTAAAAAACATTACTCTATAGCAATAAAGATTTCATTTCTTGAGATGCTAAACAAACAATATATTATAGCTCAATTCGTAAATATTCCAAAGGTCAACATATGCGTCTGTTCTTCTTTTATCTAACACCTAATTGACCTCAGCTGAACCCAAAGGGTTCGCATATTTATAAAATGATCAATCTCAACAATAGATTAGACCCCTTCGGGGTCGCACACTCCTGCTTACACCATATTGCTATAAAGATTTCATCCCTTTGGGATGCCTAAAAAACATTACTCTATAGCTCAATTCATAATTATCCTATACATTTGAATCCTATGGCCTCAAGTACTTTCTCTCAAATCTACATTCAAATTGTCTTTGCTGTAAAAGGCAGAAATAGTCTCATAAACTCATCTTGGGAAGCTGAACTGCATAAATATATCACTGGGATAGTACAAAACAAAGATCAAAAGATGCTAGCTATAAATGGGATGCCAGATCATGTACACATACTCATTGGCATGAAACCTTCATGCAGTCTATCTGACCTAGTTCGCGAAATTAAAAAATCAAGTAATGTGTTCATTCAAGAAAAAAGATTCTCTCAACACAAATTTGAATGGCAATCTGGATTTGGGGCCTTTTCATATAGTCACTCGGCATTAGATAATGTGATAGCCTATATAGCTAATCAAAAAGAGCATCATAAAAAACATACTTTCAAGGAAGAATACACTCAATTTTTGGAAAAACTTAAGGTGGAGTACAAGGATGAGTATTTATTTGAATGGATAGATTAAGAGCCATACAACTTAACATCTTGACAAAAAGCCACTCTTTCCCTATCATACCAATGCCATAAACTAAAACATCCCTTCGTTATTAACAGAACTAATCTTCCGATGCTCATCGGAGAGCCGAAGAACCAAAAAAACACGGACGTAAGCCGGAAATCTTGGGCAAGTATTAACTTAAAATACCAGTCGGCGGGTGCAAAGACTCTTTTAAGAAAATTGTACTTCATCTATGTCGTCTATTTAGTATATTCGTAGACGATGATAAAAACACGGTTACTACTGCCTATCAGCATGTTTTGTGCAGTTTTCGCACTCCATTTTACCTCTTTAGCTCAACGAACTACTTCTTACAAAGAAATGATGGATGATAACTCATTCAACTTTTACGAAGTAGTGGAAGCAGCTAACATTTACTTTGATGAAAATGAAAGAGGAAAAGGTAGCGGGTGGAAAGTTTTTGAGCGATGGAGAAATGAGAATGAAAGTAAATTCGCTCCTTCTGGCGATAGAAAAAACATTGACTACTCTTTTCTGTCTGCTGCATACATCGCAATATCTGAAGGCCAAACAAATAAGACGAAAACATCTTTTGACGATGGCTGGAAAGAGCTAGGTCCTTGGGATGCTAATAACGTAACATCTCACTACTCACCTGGCATAGGTAGAGTGGAGACTTTTTGGGTGAACCCAACGAATAGCAACCAAATCTTCTTGGGTAGTAGAAGTGGCGGTTTTTGGAGAACATCTAATGGAGGAACTACTTGGGAAAATACAACTGATTTTCTCATAGCATCTGGAGTAAGAGCTATAGGAGTAAACCCACAAAACACCAACGAGGTACTGATAAATGTACAACACGGCGGAGATGGATATACCTACGGAATCTATAAAAGTACAGATGGAGGTGGCACTTGGAGTGAGTCCCAATTTATAGCAGACAATATTGGTTGGGGAGGCTTAGGAGATAATGAGCATATTTATAAAATAGCATACCATCCTACCGTTGCCAATCAAGTATATATAGGTACAAGCCAAGGTTTGTACGTGTCAAACGATAACTTAGCTACTTGGAATTTGAAATTTAATGGAGCGACTACGGATGTAGCCTTTCATCCTACGAATAATCAAATCGTCTACGCATATAGAAACTCTGGAACTGATAGAGATCTACTTAAGAAATCAACAGATGGAGGAACTAACTTTTCTAACGCCGGCACTTTTGCCAATAATAGCCAAAGACAAGTTTACTTCTCTATATGCAATACTGCACCTACTCATATATACGCTGCTTCTACCAGTGGAGTGTATAAATCTACAGACGAAGGAAACACTTTTACCTTTCTGTCAAACCCTGATGAGTCTGGACTTGCATTTGCCATATCTGATATAGATACCAACAACATGGTATATGGATACGTAGACCTACATAATTCTACTAATAATGGAGGCACTTTCACTAAAAGAACAGAATGGTCTAACCAAAACGAAGCTTATATACATGCAGATCTGCGTATTGCAGAATGTATAAACGGAATATTCTATGTGGGCACTGATGGCTATTTAGCTAAAAGCTCAGATAATGGAGTTACTTGGACTAGACTAAATGACGGAACAGCAATTCGAGAGTTTTATGCAGTAGGCACTAGCCAAGGAAATTACGATGTACATATGGCTGGTTCACAAGACAATGGCACTAGTATACTAGCCCCTGATGGATGGATAGAATGGAATGGAGGCGATGGTATGGAAGCACTAGTACACGCACTAAACCCGAATTGGATGATAGGCAGTTGGCAATATGGCAGTAGAAACTACACAAGAGACGGTGGACAAAGCAGACCTGGCACAGGAAATCCAAACAGTGGATCTGGAGAAGCTGCTTGGGAAGCTCCTTTTTTACAAAATCCTATGGATCAAATGCAGGTACTTCACTTTAGTGATAGCGTATTTGTGGGTAATCGATTTGGAAGAGACTGGAGTTATAAAGCAGATCCAAACATTGGCGTGCTAGGCGAAGCAGCTATAGCAGATACAGACTCTAATACTATCGTAGTGTGCCGTGGTAATGTTATTCGTCTTACAACTGATGGAGGAGCAACGTGGAACGACATTTCTGGCAACTTGCCTAACTATACCTTTACGGACCTCGCCTTTGACCCTAAGGATGAAAATACCATACTGGTGACTTATAATCGGTATCAAAAAGATTCTAGAAAGATTTACATAACCTATGACCAAGGAGTAACTTGGGAAAACATAACCTATAATCTGGAAGATATGCCACTCCGTACAGTAGTAATGGACCATAGTGACTCTTCTTACATATACGTAGGTGGAGAAATCGGGGTGTATTACAAAAGCAAAGATGCTACCTCGTGGATTAAATACGACAACAAGCTACCAAATGTGACGGTAAAAGATTTAGAAATACATTGGGGTAGTAACAGACTAAGAGCTGCAACCTGGGGAAGAGGCCTTTGGGAATACGCTCTAGTAGGTCGAAATAATTACCCTTCTATAACACATACCTCTATTACTTCTATGTCTGATGATAAGTCACCTAAAGTAGGTGTAGACCAATATGTTTATGCGACTATTGAGTATGATGGAGTACTTAGTGAAGTGAAAACTATATGGTCTGAAGGCACACATACATTGGACAAAACTATCTCTATGAATAATATAGGGGGCAACCAATGGAAGAGTAATCTCCCTATACCAACCCAAGATTTAGACGATAAATTATTCTTTAAAATTATGGCTACCGGAGCAAATGGAGATCAATCTGAAACATACATGTTTAATTATGTGGTACGTGAGTTTAATTACTGTGATGCGATAGGTTCTTCTGGTACAGGTTCCGACTACATCAACTTAGTGTCTTTAGAAGGCATGGTAAATGCTTCGGGACAAGACTACTATGGCGACTTTACCGATTCAATCATAGCATTAAATAGAAACCAAAGCTATAGATTAGAAGTAGGGATGAACTATTACTGGGAATCAGATTCTGTGATGGCTTGGATAGATTATAACTACGATGCGGCTTTCTCTGATGACGAAAAAATAGTAATGTCTGAACTAGACGCTCAGAGAAAGTGCTCTGCTATATTTACTGTGCCAGCTACTGCTGCTTTAGAAAAAAGCCTACGTATGCGAGTAAGAAGCCAATATTACAGTAACGTAATGGACCCCTGCGATGATAGAGCAGGCGAAGTAGAAGATTATACAATCATAGTATCAGATAAAGTTAGTGTTCCTAAAACTAGCAACTTGCAAGCAGAGATATATCCAAATCCAAGTAATGGAAACTTTGAAATAAAACTTCCTTCACTCTTTAATGAGATACAAATAGAAGTGCTCGATATGCAAGGCAAAATAGTATGGACACAAGCATATACAAATTCCAATACAATACAAGTTATAAGCAATCTAGTAAGAGGTCAGTATCTTGTGAAAATAAATACTGAGTCAGGAAGCTTAGTAGAAAAACTAGTTATTCAATAGATTAGCTAAACCAATCTTTTACAAAAGCTTTATCCGTAATGCGGTCTTCCTTGCCTTCGGCTATAAGATCGTATATACGTTTGGTATTAGCAGCTCCTTTCTCTTTAGCTTCTACATAAGGTATGGTGCTGAAACTTACCATCTCATATTGTGATTGGAAGACATCTGGATGTAAGTCGCATAGATCATGTTCTATTTTCTTATAATGTAAAAACGATTCGTCTCCTACTAGATCTCTCATTTCTATAAAGTTTTGAAGAGCTAAGTCTGCAATAGCATCTGCATTAGGCTTCCTGCGGTTCTCGTAATGCTTCATAGCAACGTCCCAATCTCCAAATTCTTCAAGACAAGCATCTATCTCAATACAGTCTTCAAATGCACAATTCATTCCTTGCCCATAAAAAGGAACTATAGCGTGGCAAGCGTCTCCTATGAGTGTTGCTTTACCTACATTCCAAGGGAAGCACCTTACCGTTACCAGACTTCCCACTGGGTTGGCTTTGAAGTCTTCTAAAAGTGTAGGCATCATTGGCACACTATCGCCAAAATACGTGTTCATAAAGTGCAATATCTCCTCGTCCGTATTGATATTATCAAAACCAGTATTCCCTTCATATGGCATAAATAGCGTACAGGTAAAAGACTTGTCCGGATTAGGAAGAGCGATCATCATAAAACTACCCCGTGGCCATATATGCAAGGCATTAGGCTCCATAGCAAACTCACCGTCTGCAGTAGCTTCTATGGTCAGTTCCTTATAACCAGACTTAGTGTAGCTCTGTGAATAGTCAAAACGAGATGTACGTTGCATCTTGCCGCGTACAGCCGAGAACGATCCGTCTCCACCTAATATCTAGTCTGATTTGACTTCTATCTTTTCGCCCGTCTCTGAGTTCGTAAACCAGCAGATACTATTTTCCAAATCTACCTTTGTGCACGCCATATTAAAGTGCTGGTGTACGTGCTCATTTTCGTCTGCTAGCTGCAGTAGTTGCACATTAAGGTGTGCTCTACTTACAGAGTTTATAGCTTGTCCATCAGTACCATATGGTTGATATGCCAAGTCACCAGCTGTACTGTGCATCATACGTCCAGGCATTGGGATAGCTTTACCCAGCACTGCTTGATCTAGTCCTACTTTTTTTAGAGCAGAAATTCCTCGTGTAGATAAGGCAAGATTAATGGACCTACCTGCAGGTATTTTCACATTACGCATATCTGGTCTACGTTCATATATATTTACTTCATATCCTCGCTTAGCTAAATATACCGATACCAGCGAACCTGCTAATCCGCCTCCTACTAGTGTTATGCTTTTCATATTAGTGTGGTCAAAGTTACACATAGAGCATTTTTATTCGATATTTGTTTTAATCTAAATTATGCAGACGGAGATTTCTTCTATTCTAATCGTATTCAACCCTGCCGCTCAAGGAGGTGCAACTGCTGCCGTTTTAGAAGAATATAAACGATTTCTGCATGACAAGGGAATAGCATATTACTGCTATATAACTCTTGGCCAAAATGACGCAGAGCATCTTCATACACTACTTCAAAACAATGAGTTTAAACTCATCAGTATAATTGGAGGTGATGGCACTATCAATTTAACTATCAATGCGTTACCTCGCCTTAATATCCCATTCCACTTAATACCTTCGGGTTCAGGCAATGACTTGGCTAAGATGATATACCCGGATAGCATCCCTACATATCATGAAATTTTTAAACGCATATTAGCAAAAACACCTAAGACCAAATCCATAGACATATGGCGATGCAATGACCAACTATTTGCCAATGGTTTTGGGTGTGGATTTGATGGATCTATAGCCTATGATACCAAGTTTAAAAAAGGGCTATTGGGTACTAAAATGAAGTACTGGATAGAGATAGTGAAACATATATTCTTTTATAAATCGCCTGATATTAGTGTAAATGGAAAAGAGTATGCAACCTTTATGCTCTCCGCAGCTAATGGCAGTGTGTATGGTGGTGATTTCAAAGTAGCACCTAATGCGAGTATAAATGACGGTAAGCTGGACATAGTTCGTATCAAAAAAGTATGGGTTCCACTACGACTTTTCTATTTGCCCTTAGTATTGATGGGTAAACATTTAAACACTTCTGTAGTAGAATATGAGCAGCTAGACCAATTAACCATTAAGGCAAATAAGCCAATCCCAGCTCACCTAGATGGAGAGCCTATGAGTGAATTAAGCTACAAAATAAGACGGGAGAGTCAGATAGAGATGCTATGCTAAGGCACTATCTTTACTCCATCTTCTCCAGACTACACCACATATCACAATGATACAGACTGCTATAAACTGAGAATGGCTTATCGCTCCGCCAAATAAGAAACCACGAGTCTCATCACCTCTGTACATCTCTACTATACTGCGGCCTACTCCATACATCATCAGGTAGACTAGGAATAATTGACCATCAAATTTTTGCTTCTTTTGAATGAAGAAAACGGAAACCAAGATTATTAGATTCACAGCAATATCAAACAGTTGAGTAGGATACAGCGGTGTGTCTTTAATGGCGGCAAGTGTATTGGGGTGATTAAAAGTAACACCCATCCAGCTCTCGCATACTTTACCGTGGCAGCATCCTGCTAAAAAGCATCCGACTCTCCCAAAGGAATGTACTACAGGTCCCGCAAAAGCCAGAATATCAAGAAATGGACGCACAGGCACTTTATTCCTACGTAGCCACCAAACTATAGTGGGTATAGCAAAAATAAGTGACCCATAAAATACAAATCCGCCTCCCATTGCCCCTTTTATGAGACTAGGATTTGCAGTGTACTTGCCTATATCTTCCATAAAGAAAAACAACTTACCTCCTACAAAAGCAGCTACTATCACCCAGACAAAAAGGCTAGAAAGTTTGTCTGCGTCTAAACCAAATTTCTTCGATTTATGCAAGGCAATGTAAAAAGCTGCCAACACGCCTAAAGCAATCATAAGCCCGTAGCTATGTAGTGTAATATGTGCAGGTAAAAATCCTTGCAAAAACTCTGGTATGGATATGGTGAATAGTCTTGGAAACATGATGGGACAAGTTTAAGTATAAAATTTAAAAGTAGGTTTAGTTGTCTTAGAAGCTCTTGATGGGAGAATTTGCAATTACTATCCGATAGCTATCGGGAAATTTCATCCTCTGAAGAATGTATCGTCAGCCTATTTGTCATCCTGATTTCTATGACAAAACCAAATTAGTTTCGTACATTTTTTTATTATTGACAACACTGCAAACTCGTGCTATGATTTTGTTTCTAACAGCATTAAGTACAGACATTTTATTTTTACCTTCTGCTACTTTTCTGAGATAGT
>JBDNFQ010000106.1:0-6091 GCA_041689715.1 Bacteroidia bacterium | reverse complement strand
TTGGAATCTCACTTTGACCTTTGGCGGAAAAAAAACTGCGTCATTGCGTCGCAGCGAGATATTAATATACAAATACATCTCGATAGCTATCGGGGCAAACTCAAATACAAATACAAACTCAAATACAAACTCAAAAAACAAACTCAAAAAACAAACCTGCCCGCTGTAGGCATAACATTAAAGGGGCCTGCCGCAGGCGGGGGTTGATGCGATAGCTAATCTAAGTTCTCGTCAGGAGGGAGAAGCGGATAAGACAGTCCGTAGATATTTATTAGAACATTAAGTTTTCGTCAACGACGAAATAAAAAAGAATCTCACTTTTTCTTACATTCTTAGTGTTAAAAAAAAACTGCGGCTCCGCGTCGCAGCGAGAGATTACGATGTAAACAAAATTTTAACTTGCCTGCCTCTAGGGGGTATCGAATCTAGATTAAAAATCGAACCAGGCTCTACGTCTATTGAGCTTTAGGTCTTTGAGCGTACTGCTTTTTACGTGGATACCGAAGTTGAACATTTGGCGACCGATAGGGAACCATTCAAATTTCATAACCCAGCAGTGTAGGTCTCTATCTAGCGTTATAGAGGTGAGCGATATATCTTTTTGCGTAAAACTGTATCCCGTGTTTATGCCTATTTTCCAGTTGGGAGTCAAGCTTAGATCTCCATTAATAGTAATACTATGGTCTATCATATTCTCTATGAGCGGCTTAGTGGTAGATCTTAGGTTATAATTTAGGTTTAGACTCCAAGGCAAATCGAAATCTATATAATTCTGAAGATTATTGTTAATGAATTCTAGTTCTTCTTCGCTTACCTTATCAGATGTTTTTCGTTTGAAAGCATCTGGGTTCAGATTAGTGGAGATAGTCAGGTTACTAGTAGTGAAATTACCTAGTTTACCCATCACATTTGTGGCATATTCCTTGGTTCTTATAGAGTTAGTTCCGGCATCATTTAGTACATAGCCATACGGATCGAAAGTCGTACCAAAGTTCATACGTATCTTATTCAGTATAGTAGTATTACCACTTAGTCTAAATGTAGCCAGGTTAAACGAATCCGCTAAAAAATTATAATTACTATTGATATTGAGACTCTCTATTATTTTTACTTTTTTTATGCCTCCGTTAGTCGTGTCTTTGGGTGCATTTACTTTTATTTCTAAGTTGTTCCCCAGCCCAAAGCTTAATGCACCTACGGGTCCTTGGCTAGGTCTGCCTAGTATAGCATTTTCGTATATGGAGTAGCTCCTTACTCGGAAAGAAGAGTCCATGTAGGTTTTGTATCCGTTCTTTTCTCCTTGGCTAAAATCGGGACTGAAATTAGCTGAGATGTTGGGTCTTACTACGTGTCGAATGGCTCTTAGCTTACCATGTTTAAACTGCTTAAGTCCGTATAGTATAGTACTCAGACCTACGGATGTGTTGTATGTACCCGCTCTAGAAAACCCATTCACATTGTCATACGTCCTTAAGGTATCCCCATTGCTATCCCATACTTTAGCGTTGGTTTTAAAATACCAATACTCATTGTATGTAAAAGATGGATTTACGGTAAACCACGTCAATGCTTTAAAAGAAGTACTGATGGGAATACTGTGACTGGCACCATTTTGAAAATCGTTTCCTAAACTTGGAGTGCCGATAGTAGGTTTACGACCCCATATTTCTCCAATACCCGCTATTAAAACGGTGTCGATAGTTTTTAGTTGGTTTTTGAAAGTACCTTGATAGGAGAAGCCCAGGTTATTCAAAAAACTACGGGCAGTTTTATTTTCGGGTTTTAGATTCTTAAAAGGCAATTGTCGGCTAACACTTGTAGTAAGCTGAGGCAGAGTAGTGGTAAGCTGTCCTGTAGTCAAGTTCTGACTCATATTAGAAACCATACTTAGATTTAACTTCCGCTTAAAAAAACTTTTGCTATACGCTACACTCGAGTTAGAGTTAGTACTGATGACATCTTGGTAGTCTGTGGTATTATTTTTTAAGAAACTAGAGGTCACAAAATTTACGTTTGCAGAAAAATTGCTTCCGGGTTTAGCTTTAGAGTCTCGGGCATAGGACCAGTTTACCTTATAGTCATTGGACACTTTAAAGTTTGGCGATTCTGGCTCTCCAAATTCGTTTCTATTGTAACTCAGTTGCAGATTTCCTCTATACTTATACCGTCTATAGTACCTGGAGTTTAGGGTAGCACCAAAACTGCCACGGAAGTAGATGTCTGTCTTTAGCTCTACGTCAAAATATTGATTTACTGGAAAATAATAACCCAGGCCTCTGAGGTTAAATCCACGCTCCTGCGACTCTCCAAAGGTAGGAAAGATAAGCCCGTGCCTACGCTCCTCTGGGATAGGGAAAAAACCAAATGGAACAAATAGCGGTGTGTTGATGCCGGCTATCACGAGGTTAGCTGGGCCTGTTACTATTTGTTTTTTGGGTATTACTTTTATCTTATCTGCTTTTATGTAGAAGTGCGGCTCGGGCAAGTTACACGTAGTAAAATAAGAATTTTTTACATAGATATTTTCTTGGCTATCTCGCAGCACTCTCTCTCCGTGTATGAAACCGTCTTTTTCGGTAGTGAGCACGCCATAGCTTAGCCCTTTTTTAGATTCGAAGTTATACAGCATCGTATCTGCTTCGTATATTTTTCCATTATCATCAAAGGATGGTCTACCTGTGTATTTCTGTGTAGTATCATTTATTACACCCGTGGCGTATAGATTTTTGCTATCAAAGTCTATCGCTATGTAGGCAGCATTTAGCTTTATGTCTTGGTATATAATTTTAGCATTACCATACAGATACGCTTTTTTCTTTTGCAGATTTAGAATAATGGAATCATCCGCCTCGTACTCTATATCCTCTTGCATAGAGGACTTATGATTTGCTAAAGAAAAACCGATGCTATCTTGCCCAAGGCTGTCTAGTGTAAAGCTACTATCGGGAGCACTAGAAGAAAAGGAATCTGTGGCGAGGGAATCTAAGGACTGAGCTAGCCCAAGAAGGGATGTACTAAAAAGGAAACATACCCAAAGCACGCGTTGATACAAAAACGTCTGATAGTTAGCAGGTTGTAGATATGTTTCTTTAGAATTGCTCAACGGTAAAAATCTCCCATAAGAGAACAGATGCTAATGCAAATGAACAACTTATATCCTACAAAGAACGAGCCTAAATTCATATTACTGATTTTTCTAATTGCGATTTCGATATTAGGCAGTTCGCAGCCCCTTAACTTATTGAAATCTTCGATAAAAGTAGTGGTAATAGACGCCGGGCACGGTGGCAAAGATCCAGGATGTCATGGCGGTTCTAAAATAAACGAGAAGGACGTAGCACTAGATATAGCTCTGAAACTAGGTAGATTAATAGAAGAGAATCTGCCAGATGTAAAGGTGATATATACGCGTAAAGATGATCGGTTTGTTGAGCTTTGGCAGCGTGCGGCTATAGCTAATAGAAATAAGGCAGACCTTTTCATATCTGTACACTGCAATGCACATACTAACTCTATGCTCAATGGAGCAGAGACCTACGTGATGGGAATTAATAAGACGAATGGCAATTTAGCGGTAAGTCGTAGGGAGAATGAATCATTACAGCTAGAGGCTAATTATCAGGAGAGTGGCCATTACAGTGATTTTGATCCAAATTCTCCAGAAGCTCAAATTATACTTAGCTTATATCAAAATTCGTTTTTGGAGCACAGTATAGAGTTGGCCAGTAAGTTGCAGGATAAAGTAAAAGTAAAAGGGATATTAAGAGATTTAGGAGTAAATCAAGCAGGGTTTGTGGTGCTATGGAAAACCACTATGCCAAGTGTGCTCGTAGAAACTGGCTTTCTTACAAATGCAAAAGATGAGGTGTATTTGACTTCTGAAAAAGGTAAAAATGAGTCTGCTAGGAATATATTTGAAGCCATTAGAGATTTCAAAGTAAAATTAGAAGCTTCTAAGTAATAAAAATTAATAAAAAGGATAATACATGGCAATTTCAAAAGAATTAAAAGTAGGCGTATTAACTGCCGCAGCAATAGCAATTTTAGCTTTTGGCTATAACTTCATGAAGGGGCAGGAACTTTTCACCTCTTCGAATGAATATTTTGGCAAATACGATAGGATAGAAGGCCTCTTTAAATCGAATCCAGTGCTTATAAACGGGTACAAAGTAGGAAGTGTGACTTCTATAAATATGAATAGAGAGACACTTGAACTTACCGTGGGCATCACTGTAGCCAACGATATTAAAATTCCAAAAAATTCCATTATGAAAATCGTGAATAATGACATGATTGGCAGTAAGGCTGTGGAGCTCATTTTTGGCGATGATACTACGGCTTACGCTCAAACGGGTGATTACCTTATAGCAGAGCAGGATCAGGGAATAGCACAAGCAGTAAGTGGTGTTTTAGAGCCGCTAACTAAGAGCGTCAATTCTGTTTTAGGGAATATAGATACAGCCATAGCGGGTGCTGACTTAGCTGGAACGTTGAAAGATGCTTCACTAGCATTGAAATCTTTTAAAGAAACGGCAGACAAGCTGAATAAATTATTAAATGGTAAGGATGCGGAAATAGAGGCAATACTATCGAATGTAAAAGTTACCACGAAAGGGTTGACAGGGCTTAGTCCTCAGATAGATGAAATATTATCAGAAATAAAAAGCACAAGTTCTCGCCTTTCTGCCATAGAATTTGAAGCGTTATCTACACAGATAAAATCATTAGCCGGGGAATTAGAGAAAACAACAACTGCTATAAACGGTAAAGAAGGTACCTTGGGTATGTTGGTGAATGATAAGAAACTGTACAATGACTTAGATTCTACCGTTTCGAAACTAAAATTGCTCCTAGAAGACATAGAAAAATACCCCCGTAGATATACGGGAGTAACCGAGCGTCAGCGTAAAAAAGGCGATAATGCTAAGGAAGAAGGGGAGTAGAGAGAACTTTAAAACTAGAATGTGAAAAAGTTACTAATTGCCTCTGTTTTTATAATTGGATTTTTAGGCTGCGGAGAGAATGCTGCCAAAGTAACTCCTAATGCAAAACTCTCTGCTAAAGAGCAAGTCTTAAAGAGGTATAATGAGAGCTATCTTACTAGTGAAACAAACAGTGTTCAGTTTAATGATGATGAAAATTTATGTACCGCGGGTTCGCTAAGCGAAAGCGTTCAGAACAAGGTGCTTGCACGGATAAATTATTACAGAACTGAGGTTGGACTACCATCTGTAACTTTCGACGCTCTTTTGAATGCAAAAGCTATGGAAGGTGCTTTAATGATTAAAGCCAATAAACAATTAAGCCATACACCGCCCAGTACATGGAAATGTTATTCTGCCTATGGATATGAAGGTTGTAATAAAGGAAATATTTATCTAGGAAGGCATACCTCATATGCGATAGATGGATATATACAAGATCCTGGTTCAGGGAATAAGGCTGTAGGTCACAGAAGATGGATACTATATAGCAGAGGAAATATATTGGGCCACGGAAGTACAGATAACTCATCTGTGCTTTATGTAATAGGTAATACATTGCCAGTACCAGATGATATGCCAGAGTTTACTTCTTGGCCTCCGAAAGGATACGCTATTGGGAGGTTAATTCATCCAAGATGGTCTATCTCAATACCAAACGCGAATTTTGATAATGCACTAGTCACAATGACAGGTCCTAGTGATGAAATTATCTCATTAGTGCAAAACGACGTTTACAATGGTTACGGTGATAATACTTTGGTGTGGGAGCCAAATGGTATTGAAAACACAATAGACGGTAACGAATATTCAGTCACGGTGAGCAACATCTTTGTAGATGGAGTTGCTAAATCGTTTGATTACAAAGTAACTGTAGTAATCCCTTAAAGCATCCCAAGCTCTTTTACTAAGCCGGGTCCGCTGTACACAAAACCAGTATAGATTTCGATAAGGTCAGCACCGGCATCGTACTTAGACTTTCCGCTTGCTGCATCTTCTATGCCTCCTACGCCTATTATGGTCATATCAGATTTGGAGCGAATGTACTTTACGAAAGAGTTAGACACCTCTAATATAGGAGCTCCGCTTATGCCACCATCTCCTATTTC
>JBDNFQ010000105.1:0-8843 GCA_041689715.1 Bacteroidia bacterium | reverse complement strand
GTCTCTGATGACTATGTAAAGGAGATAGAAACTATACTAAACAATAGACCTAGAAAACGCTACAATTACGAAACACCTATATTTGTAATGAACCAATTATTATTTAACCCAGGGGTTGCGTTTGTAACTTGAATGTGGCACCTCTTAAAAGCTTATAAAGCGTAAATTATTAACTGATTAAAAAACTAGTTAAATTGATTTGGTTTTTTATTTGATTAAACGAGTAATAGATTATTTTCGCAGCTTCTTAAGAAGAAAGATTTTCTACTTAGGCAATCTTAATATGAGGAGAAGTGGCAGAGTGGTCGAATGCGGTAGTCTTGAAAACTACTGACTGTAACAGGTCCGGGGGTTCGAATCCCTCCTTCTCCGCAAAAAAACCAGGTGCTTTGCACTTGGTTTTTTTATCTAGTTCAATCGAAGTTACTTTCGAATTAAAATCTAAAAAAATGTCGGCTTCTCTACTTTTAATGGATTACTAAATTAGGAATATCTAGGTTAACGCCTCCTCCTAAAAAGACAATAACAATCCAATTAATAAATTACTTGGATTTTTTTGTTATTTTATGTATTTATTCTGATATTAAATTTTTCTTGTGCCAATTTTATGAGTTCAATATTATTCGCATTGTTTCTCTATCTATTGGTTTTGTGTAATAGCCTGCTATACAATTAAAATTACTTGACTTTTCTATGTCGATATCATTTGTAGATGAAGATAACATATAAACGATAGCTTGTTTTTTATACATACTGTACAATTTTAAAAATTCCCAACCATCCATTATAGGCATATTAATATCTAAAAAAATAATGTCTGGTTCCAAGCCTTCTTCTAATCCCTCTATAACTTCTTTTCCATTATTGTACACCGTTATAGATGCATTTCCATTATTCAATTTTATCAATTGAGTGGTGAGCATGTTCTGTATAGGATCGTCATCTACTAAAAAAATAATCACTTAGTTCTTTGGTTTATGGTTTGGTAAAAATATATTAAATTCTGTGAACTTGTATAACTCTGAAGCTAAATGTATACTTCCGCTTAACTTTTTAACAGTTTCCTTCACTATGTATAAACCTATCCCCGCACCCTCAGCTTTTTTATGAGCTCTAAAAAACATGTCATACACTTTTGGTTGATATTGTTTTTCTATACCCACGCCATTATCCCTCACTAATAATCTTGTAAGCCCATTTATAACACTGATTTCAATCTCAATGAGTGGATTTTCTTTAGATAAATCACAAAACTCAATTGCATTAGAAATTAAATTAGTCAAAATTATGGCGACTCTCTCTTTATCTCCATAAAAATCGACATCTCTTTCTATGTTTAATATTTTGGATATCTTGTCAGAATTTTGGAAGAAGTAATGTGCTCTTAGTACCTCATCTACTATTATGTTAAAGTCTAACTTATCGTTCTCTAAAATTAAGCGTGAATTTTTTATGTTAGCAGTAATTTTATGAATAAAATTATCTAGTTTTTGAATACTTTTTTCTTGCAAATCAAAATAAGAACTAAGCAACTGTGGATTTTGTTCTTCACGCATTATTCCTATTAGACCCATAAGATTAGTTAGTGGTGCTCTCAAGTCGTGAGCAGTCTTATAGACAAATTGGTCTAATTCTTGATTTATTTTTCTAAGTTCGATATTCTGTTTACGTATGGCATTCTCGGCATCTACCTGGTCCGTAATATCTTGAGCACTAGCTATTATCTCTGTTACTGCTCCATTTTTAAAATTCACTTTGCCCCTATTACGAAGCCAATATCTATTTTCACCTAATATAAAAGGATGAATAATCTCAAAACTAGTTTTATCCTTTATTGCTTTACTTATTGCATTATTAATATCTATGTGGTAATCTTGGTCTATGAGCTGAAATACACTATCTAAATCAAACTTAGTATCCGAAGGAAAATCTTTTGCCAAGATATCATTTTCATCCCATTGAAGATATCCTGACTCAATATTAAAACTCCAATTAAAGATACCTGCTATACTGGCCGTTTCAGTAAGTTTTTCTGTAGCTTGGTGAAGGTCTATTTTATTTTGCACCTGATCTGTAACATTGTCAGCCATAAGCACTACACCACCTATTTCGTTAGCCAAGGTGAACCAAGGGCTCACACTTACATCAATGAACTCTAGCCGACCAGTATGACTTGTGTAAGTCTCTCCTTTTACAATTTTAGATTCGCCTTTAAACCCATTCTCAATGCTTTTTACCCAACGGTTTGGAACGTTTGGATACCTTTTAAAAAAATTCACACCCTTTAAATTGCTTTTTTTGCTTTTTGTAAACTGATTCAACCAACTTTGAGAAACAGCAATAAAATTCCCTTCTTTATTTAACATAGCCATCCCAGTTGGGTGGCTTCTTATAAATGAAACTAATTCTTCATTTTTGGATTCTAAAGCATCTAATTTTTCTAATTCATTCAGTTTTATAGCCAATAGCGATGCTACTCCCTCCAAAACTCGTTTTATCTTATCATTATATCTACTTATCCAAGTACTCTCAGAATTTATAACTCCAAAAAGTTTATTTCTACAAATAATAGG
Source organism: Bacteroidia bacterium (assembly GCA_041689715.1). GTDB lineage: Bacteria > Bacteroidota > Bacteroidia > NS11-12g > UBA9320 > UBA9320. The sequence goes on along the minus strand of JBDNFQ010000105.1, from coordinate 6,270 downwards.
CACGGCAATTTGGCTCTTACTCTTTATTTGGCTAGCTATATAGTCTCGGTCTAAAGATACATCGTCGACGATTACTGTCTCTAGAATAGTGGCACATCTTCCTATTACTCCTTTATCTAATGCTATAGTAAAGAAACCTTCACCCTCAGAATCATATTGTATATCTCTATCTCGTTCTACAATGAGTGTTTGCTTAAAAAGTTTGTTTTTATAATCTGGCAAAAATATAGACATGTCGTCTAGATCTAATAATTCTAGAGACAAGCTCCCTACCGCTTCAAAAACCTTCTGTACAGAGTCCGAACCAAAAATAAGTATTGAAAATCTATTGAGCATTTTCTCAAACACTTCCGTCTCAGAAAACACTTGCTTATATTTATCAAACTGAGATCCTTGGCTTTTAATCGTTATACCTTTTAAAATACTTACTAAAAGTTGCTCACCATTGTGCTCTACAACAGAACGTGATATGTTTACTATAGATTCCTTGCCTGATTTTGATATCAATATTCTGTCTCGCTCACTTGGCAACGAAGATGTAAATACTAAAGAATCCTCGTGGCTAAGTTCATATGCAATCTCAGGTATTACAATATCAAAATCTGTACTAAAATCCTCTGAGATATCTAAGAGTGACAAAAAAGCTAAGTTATATCCTACATACTTTGAATGTCTATTTTTGATAGAATAGCAAATACCTGAATTTTCTAAAATTTCTAATATAGGTAGACTTACATTTAAATCATTATGAGAAAGGGCTGTTCTTTTGCTCAATTAGTAATAATAGTTACAACACAAATTAAGACATAGAATATTACAAAAACAAGACTTTACTTTATTACTTAATAATTTTAGAAAAACTTATAGACAATTAAGATTTTCAAAACACTACTAATCAGCATTTTAATATTAATTTTCCAGATATGAGAAAACTTTTATTTTTAGACTTTTGTTTAGATATAGAACTTTTACCTGCTAATCTTTTTCCTTTTCACCAAAAAAGGAATTAATGCATACTCTACAGGTTTAGAAGTATCTGCTGCTACATAGTCTATTTTATACTGTGTTAACTTTGACTTTATCTGTGCTACATAATCCGACATTGCAGCTGTATACTGCTCCTTATATTCATTAGGCTGAAGCTTTAACTGTTCTCCTGTCTCAGTATCTTCAAAGGTCACAGGTTGATTACCGTAATCAAAATTTAGCTCACTAGGCTGATGCAAAGTATGAAAGACAATAACCTCGTGCTTGTTATGCTTCAGGTGTTTAATAGCATCAAAGAGCTTATCTAAATCTCTTCCTTTTTCTAAAAAATCTGTAAATAAAACAATCAAACTACGTCTATGCACTTGATTAGCAACGGTGTGCAATGCTTCGCTAATATTTGTGGTCTGTTGCTGTGTAGAGTAATCTAAGTACGGCTCCATAAGATGTATTAAGTCTCGGTAGTGCCTTGTACTCGACGCCATTTTAGAATATTCTTTAATTTTGTCATCAAAGAAACACAACCCGGAAGCATCTCGTTGCTTTCTAAGTAATTGTGTAAACACAGCAGTGCACCATACAGCGTATTGAAGCTTACTTAGCTCGTTTTTTGCCCCTATATGCATCGAGGAGGAAACATCTATCAAGAACTGACATCTAAGATTAGTCTCTTCATCAAATCTTTTAGTGTAAAGTTTATCGGTCCTACCATATAGTTTCCAGTCAATATTTTTAGTACTCTCTCCAGGATTATACTGCCGGTGTTCAGCAAATTCTACAGAGAATCCATGGAAAGGACTTTTATGAAAGCCAGTAATAAATCCCTCTACAGCTTTCTTAGCGAGCAGCTCCAAGTTGCCTGTGTGTAATATGTCCTCTTTATTTATTTTCATAAAAAAACGGTATAACTGCAAAACCCGTCATACCGTTCAATATTACAAAATGTTATTTTCTAATTTGACTTTATTTTAAGCCAATTGATTATCTAATTTAGAAGCTAATGTAGCTTTTGGCACTACACCCACCACTTTATCTACAACCTCACCATTTTTGAATACTAATAAGGTAGGTATGCTTCTCACACCATATTTTAAAGGAGTGCTTGGATTATTGTCAATATTCATCTTACCCACTTTTGCTTTGCCCTCGTACTCTCCTGATAGCTCGTCTACTAAAGGACCTATCATACGACAAGGACCGCACCACTCTGCCCAGAAATCCACTAACACTGGAGTGTCTCCGCTATTTAATACCTCTTGTTCAAAATTTGAATCTGAAAATTCTAATGCCATAATTGTTTCTTTATTTCTTAATGCGAAGATAAGGTCAATACCCTACTTTAATTATAAGCATTCATAATAGAGATATAAACAAGATTTAATTTTGCCCGAGTTAAACAAACATTAGACTGCTAGATTTATTTCAACACGAAAAACAGTTCCTTGCTCTATTTCGCTTGACTTTACGTATATCTTGCCTTTATGATAATTCTCTACTATACGCTTCACTAGCGATAGACCCAATCCCCATCCTCTTTTCTTTGTAGTATAGCCTGGTTTAAATATGGTTTTAAACTTATTTGACTGCAAGCCTTTACCAGTATCTGATATGTCTATCAGTACTTTATCGTCTCTTATCCCACCTAGAGAAAAATTAATTTCTCCTTGCCCTTCCATAGCATCTACTGCATTTTTACAAAGATTTTCTACCACCCAAGCAAAGAGCGGTTTATTTACCTGCACCTGTGTCTCTTTAAGCTTTGCCTGATCTAAAATAGAAATATTTACCTTGTCTGATGTGCGAGAGTTAATATAACTAACGCTCTCTTCTATTACTTCATATAAGTTGCACACCGTCAGTGATGGCTCTGAACCTATTTTAGAAAAACGCTCTGTAATAAGCCCTAGCCTATCCATATCGTGTTCCATCTCCGTAATTATCTTTTGCGGCACGTTAGCGTCACTTTCCTTTAAATAGTCTAGCCACGCCATCAAAGAGCTTATAGGCGTGCCCAATTGGTGAGCAGTTTCTTTGCTCATACCTGCCCATACTTTATTTTGCTCACTTGTACGGCTATAGCTAAATGCAAAATAACTCATCACCAAAAACAAGGCAATGACAGCTAACTGAAAATAGGGATAGATTCTTAGTTGATTTAAAAGAGGTGAATTTTCATAGTAAATTAACTGCTTTCCACCCATAAATTTTATCTCAAAAGGTTCATTTTGCTTCCTCATTTGAGCAATTTTATCCTTCACCCAAGCTTTATTTTTCATTTTAGCAGCCTCTATATTTCTGAACTGATTTACCACTCCATTACTATCCGTAAGTATTACGGGTATAGTGGTATTAGCTTGTATTATTTCATACAAAAAATTGAGGTTCCCGTCTGCTTCTGGAGATGTAATGAGCTGCGTAGCATTAGCCCAAGTCGCTATCTTCTCTCTTTCTTGGCTTTCTAATTTATTGACCAAAGTATTGGTGTACCAAGGTGAGAAAAAGCCTATCAAAAAAGCAAATACAAGCAGTACTACCTTTATTACTCCTTTTATTTCGTAATTATTTAATTTCAATTGCGTAGTTCGAAGTTACTTAAGATAACCGTAAATCGGCTAAAAAAGTATTTTTGCCCTAATGATTTTAACGTTTAATAACCATAATAAGGAATACAACGCCGACTTATCTAATGCCTTAGAGATAGGAATAAGTGTACGCAGAGATCATAGTGTTTCTAGTTTTGGCATAGCAGGAGCCGTTTATAAAGACTATCAAGATGGAGATTTTATAGGAAGTAAGGCTAAAGGAGGTCCCTGTAACTTAGAAACTATAACCTACACCCCACACGGCAATAGCACGCATACAGAGTGTTTAGGACACGTTGCTGATGAGTCTTACTTTGTAAATGACTGCATAACCGATGGTTTTTATTTTGCACAATTGGTGACATTGACTACCAAGCCCGAAAATTCTAATTATTTGGATTTTACAAACCTAGATTGGGAGGCTTTGCAGCACTTCAAAGGCTTGATAATAAGAACATCACCAAATAGTATCACAAAACTAAACAGAGACTACTCTGGCACTAGCACTCCCTGCATTGCGGCTAAGGATATGCAAAAAATAATGGAAGCTGGAATTCTACATCTTATAGTAGACCTGCCTAGTGTAGATCCAGAATGGGATGGCGGAGCTATGGCTTCACACTATGTCTACTGGCAGTATCCAGATAATCCTCGTTTAGATGCTTCTATTACGGAATTTGCTTTCATACGGGATGATATAAGCGATGGTCAGTATTTGTTAAAACTCAATATAAGTAACTTTGAGTCGGACGCTGCAGCTAGTAGACCAGTCTTATATCCTATACTTGCAAAATAATATTTTGAACGAGAAGGTTTTATTTTTCAAATCATGGATGGCCAGTAAGTACATTAACTTATTGGGTAATACAGATTTTGATTTTAAGTCTATTCTCATCATCAAAATGGATGAAATAGGTGACCTTGTAACGGCTTTACCTATTTTTTATAACCTGAGAGTACTGTACCCTGCTGCCACTCAAACACTTGTCTGCAAATCATTTAACAATATCTTCTTTCAAAACTTAGACTACGTAGACTGCATAAATAATTTTGAGGAAGTAAAAAACCAAGACTTTGACTTAATAATAGACCTGCGTGGCACAGAAGAAACACTAAACTATGCTATAGCACACAGACCTAAGCTACGTCTAGACCGAGGAAGCATACGGTTTAGAAATAAGTTTAGTGGTGGTCAAAAAAACGAAATAGATACCAATATAGAAGTAATAATGCCGCTGCTTTCTGATCATATCCTCTGGAGTAATAAGATAATCACAGAGACTGCAGAGCAAGTTAAAGTAGCCCACTATCGGGAACTAGAAGGAATTTCTAAATATGTACTAATGCACTTAGGAGCTAGAGATGAAGCACGCAGATGGCCCATAGAAAGATATGCTGAGGTTATTGCTCATATTAATAAAACCTACTCTCTACCTTGCCTGCTTGTAGGTGGCCCAGATGATAAAGAATTGAATAACCAATGTTTGGCATTGGTTCAGAGTAAGGCAAATATCAATGTGGTGGGGGAGTTTAACCTACTAGAATATGCCGCTTTATGCGAATCTGCTACACTATTCGTAGGTAATGAAAGTGGCCCACTCCACATAGCTGCAGCTCAGAGTACTCCTACCGTTGCCCTTTTTGGCCCTGGCGTAGTAAACGTATTTTATCCTAAAAATGATAAGAGTATTGTGCATCACTATTTCTTAGCTAGAGGACATAAACAACAGACCATAGAAAACTCGACTATATTTAACATAACCGTTGTTGAGGTTATAAAGAGTGTGGATATGCTTTTAAGTTAAATATATTCCTATATGTCATAAGATACCACAAGAGTGCAACCTTCTTAGAATCCGTTGTCTAACTTGCTATATTCTATCATCAAATGCATATGATAAAACTTTCTTACGCATTCTGCACTCTTTTTCTACTCTTTTTATCATTGACGGCTTATTCAGCTTCTCCGGTTATTACTATTTCTGACAATTCTGATATTAAAACCTCTATCTATAGTACATATCTGGATCAAGGCTCAACTGCAATCGATGCAGAAGATGGAATTATAACTAGTTCTATTTTAGTTTCCGGAAACCTTGACACATCCAAGATGGGTAACTATTACTTACAGTATATCGTAACAGACCTGAGTGGAAATAGTCCCAAAGAATACACCTTATATACTGAGATAATGCAAACCTTAAATATTAGCGAATTAGCAAGAGATCAGAGATTCATAGTATACCCGAACCTAAGCTCAGGTAGTGTGAGCATTCAGTCTGTGCATCATAAGCTAATAATTTCTATTAGTCTAGTCAATAGTCTTGGACATCAAGTTTATAATGAGCATTTTAATAGCAAAGAAGAGCAGCTTGCTTTGTCTTACCTGCCAAGTAGAATGTATCTACTAGAGATTGCATCAGGTGGTCTTCTTACCCAAAAGAGATTGATTATTAACTAAATTAATTATTAACTAACTCATATATTGAGATTAGCCTTGTTAAGTCTATTGAGAAGGGTCGTCAATAGAAGATTCCTACTTTGCTAGGTTAATAATGATACCTTGTGCGAAATTAAAAATTATGGCACAAAATTACAGTTTCAACAAACCAAACCTTGGAGGATTAAAGATAGGATGGATATTCCTTATTCTCTTCTTCGTTATCATTCTATTTAAAAGTACAATCACTATACGCTCAGG
>JBDNFQ010000104.1:0-2685 GCA_041689715.1 Bacteroidia bacterium | reverse complement strand
TCTTGTGAGATTAGCTCATCATAGGTTTGAGCTACTAGAACTGCTTGGTTACGATTGAATCCAGTGATAAAATTCATTGCTATAAAGATACTCTTTCTTACTCATACTACCATGAACCTCCGTCCTTTTTCTAGTAGATAGTTTTTAGACAGTCTGACGTTTAGTATATGACAAGTAGGCGATTTCGAAGCACGAAACTTTCGATTAAGCACAAAGTTTGATAATAGCCTAAAGCCTTAAATTTAGCACTATCTCGCCTATTTTTTATATACATTGTTGCACTAATCCCGCGAAGCGGGAGGATTCTTCCTACTTCGCAGTAAATTAGCGACTTTTGTTTTGCAAAAAACAAAGATGACACGATTTAAAAAAAATCCCAGACCTTAATACAGGAAGCCTGTGTTAAGGTATCCGGTTTTGCCATTTTATATGGCAAATTACAACAAAAAACATCAATAAGTGGTAAGTCAGAGAGCACGCTAAATAACTACGCACGCTGTTTGGCTCATTTGTCACTCCACTATAACTGTAGTCCAGAACAGCTAGATATAGAGCAAGTGGAAGGCTACTTGCATCATCTTAAAAAGCTACATAGTACACCTTCAGATAGTTTTTTCAAGCATACGGTATATGGTCTGCGGTATGTGTATCGTATGCTTGGTATGAATGATAGGCGTATCAGTCTACCACAAATAGAGCGACAAAAGAAGTTACCAGTAGTGATGAGTGCTGCAGAAGTGCGGTTGATGCTAAAAACGCCGAAGTACCTAAAACATAAAATGATACTGGCGGTGTTATATGACTGCGGCCTTCGATGCTTTGAGCTACGCAAGGTAGAACTTAGAGATGTAGATTTTGATAGGAAGATGCTACACGTACGAGAAGGCAAAGGCAGAAAAGATAGGTACGTGCCGCTGAGTGAACATCTGATACGAGGGTTGAAAACGTATATAAAAGTAGATGTACCTGAGATCTGGTTGTTCAACGGGCAGCCCGATGAAGCAGGGGAAGTCACAGCATACTCTCAGCGGGGTATACAGTGGGTAGTAAAGCAAACCAAAAAAGAAGCCGGGCTAGAAAAACCCATTACTACGCATACTTTTAGACATAGCTATGCTACGCACTTGCTAGAAAACGGACTAGATCTAGTAAGTATAAAAGAGCTGCTAGGTCATAGCTGTATAGAGACTACGATGTTGTACCTGCATGTAGCCAAGAGCGGTAGGCAAAAGCCGTTTAGTCCGCTGGATAAGTTGTACCCACCAAAAAGAGACTAAGGGATGCAGCCACGAATAGAAGTGGCCGATGTATTAGATCAGTGTTGGGATAGGATAGAGCAAGCAGAGATAAAGCTCAATACGTGGCAGATCCGCACACTGCGAGCACTAAAAGACTGCCGTACATCGGCACTAGGCGGACATATAGATAGCTGTACGAGTTGCGGCCACATACAACTGAGCTATAATAGCTGTAGAAACCGACACTGCCCCAAGTGCCAAGGACACAAAAAAGAGGAGTGGATACAAGCACGGCAAAGCGACCTACTGCCTGTGAAGTATTTTCATGTGGTGTTTACACTGCCCGAGTGCATCAATGTACTGGCTATGCAGTACCCCAAGATTATCTACAGCATCTTATTTAAAGCAGCGTGGGAAACGATAGTAGAATTTGGGAAAGACCCCAAGTGGCTAGGCGGCAAAATGGGCATGACGAGCATACTGCATACTTGGGGACAAAATCTAAGCTTACATCCTCATCTGCACTGCATAGTTCCTGGAGCAGCAGTAGATGAGCGAGGATATTTTAAGACCCTAAAGACGAGCAGTAAGATTTTATTTCCTGTGCGAGCGATGAGTAAGGTATCTCGGGGTAAGTTTTGTCATCTGCTCAGAGAAAAGCTACTAGATGAGTATAAGCAGATACAGAAAGAGCTCTATAAAAATGACTGGGTAGTGTATGCCAAGCAGCCTTTTGGCGGGCCAGAGCAAGTCATCGAGTACTTAAGCAGATACACGCATAAGATAGCGATTAGCAATCATCGGATAAAACAGGTAAAAGAAGGCAAAGTGACCTTCACATACAAAGATTATAAAGCGGCAGGCAAGCAGAAAATAATGATACTCAGCCAAGTGGAGTTTATCCGCAGATTTGCTCAACACATACTGCCCAAACGATTTACGAGAATAAGGCACTTTGGGATATTAAGCAGCTACTGGAAGCGAGGTAAACTACAGGAGTTGCAGTCAAAAATGAACTATCAAAGACCAGTGAATACACCAAAGACCGAGCACGGCAAGTGTCCTAAATGTAAGCAACATACAATGCAGATAGTCTGTGTATTTGATAGCCGAGGGCCGCCCCCGAGCTGGAAGAAACGACTAAAAGAATACGAAAGAGAAATACGTAAAATGCAAGAATACCAACTAGTTATATTTGGTGAATGGCGAAGCTAGGGCCAGAAATGAACAATAGAGATAGAAATGGAATGCGAAGGACAAAACAGGCGATGAAAGAATAGAACGAGACAAAGAAACAGATTAACTATGAGGTGTAAATCCAAAACAAAGACCTTACAAAATAGAAATTAAACCACGAAAACTCCATAACACCAAACCGGGCTTCACGGGAACAGTGCAACACTAGCTTCATTGTTGGTCTTACAGACCCAACGAAGCCTTAGTTATT
>JBDNFQ010000103.1:0-2951 GCA_041689715.1 Bacteroidia bacterium | reverse complement strand
TTCCAAGAGTAACCCATATTTGCTTCATTTGCGATAGTAGATGTACTTGTAAACTCTACGTCTACAAAGTTACACTCTCCTACACTTGTAAAGTTAGCAACTGGCATCTCAAACTGGTATGCATTCTTAGTAAGCGATGCACTACATCCATTTGAAGTAGCTGTTACTGTGATTTGTCTCTGACCTGGTGTAGCAAATGTATACGATGGTACTTGTGCTGTTGAGGTATACTTGCCACCAAAATCCCAAGAGTAAGTTATTGCACTTCCTGTAGATATAGACGTACTATTGATAACTGTGATAGGTGAGCCTTCACAAGCATTCAATACTTTGAAATCTATTACTGGCTTAGGAGTAACATTGATAGTATTAGTAGTAGTATACTCGAACTTAGGATACACTCCATTGGCTACTGTCATTTCTACTACTACTCCTGCTCCATAGGTACTATACTCCCAAAATCCGTCTTTGATATCTGAATTATCATTCGTCACCGCTGGATCTGGATCATCAAATTCCCATGCTGTTATCATATAATTAGGACCTCCAAGAGTGGAAGTATTCTTAAACTGAGCAACGTCACCTAAACAGATGTCAGAAGCAGTGAAAGAAGCTACTGGTGTATGTGGTACATACATCCATCTTCCGAATGAAGTATCGCATGTAGTTCCTAAATCAGTAACTGTTAATTCCATAAAAATAGTTTTGCCAGCCAAGGCTACTGCAGGATCTGCAGAAAACACTTCCGCATTACTAGCTAGAGTGAACCCTTGACTAGTAACGTCTGTACCTCCATCCCAAGCTTTAAGAGCATACGTATAATCTACTCCTGGGGCAGCTGCAGTATATACAGCTGGGCGAGAGATATCATAGTCCGAGATGTAATCTTTAACAGTAACGTCTGGATTTCCTACAGTACCATCATTAAAGTAACCATCAAACTGAGAACCCATTGCTAACTCGCCACCATAAGGTGATGATGTAATAGAAACAGTTTGTGTAATGACATTATTTGAAGTATTATCATCACAACCTAAACCTATTCTTAACGTATTCATTCCGGGCTTATTAAATACTGCTTTCTTGGTGAAAGTGAAATCTGTATAAGTACTTGCTGATGCTGAAGAAATTGTCTCTACAACAGGTGCATCCCCATTTACTTGATAAAACATTTCAACATCAGTCATAGCTACTGCCGTTCCGTTATTGAAACGTACTTTTACTTCTTCCTGATAGTTACCGCATTCAGTAGCAGGAAGCGTAGAAATAGCAGTTACACTATGATCTACAGTGAACTCATACGCTCCAGGATCTGGACCACATGCAGTTCTAGTAGCTTTGTTATGATCTAAAGCTGCTAAGCCTTGCAGACCCATGTTAGATATAGCTGGGTTAGTTGGTAGCACATTAAAAGCAGCTAAATTTACAAAATTTGGATTAATAGCAACAGAGCCCGTCTCAGCACTTGTAGCTACATAAGCAGTCGCAGAAGTTGCCGTTGTAGTTCCGTTTCTATATGTACAATTGGAAGTCTCGTGCCATACATTATTACTGAATGAAACATTGGTCATAGTACCACCTGCATATAATGCATTGTGGCTGTAGCCAGCACCAGAAGTACCCCCTACTACAAAGATGTTATTACTAATCTTGAAATCTGTACTAGCATTAAAGAAGGCATATAGACCATAGTTATAATATTGTGTAGCTTGATCTTGTACTATCGTGTTATGTGCATAAACACCTGATGTAGGATAGTAACAAAAATTGTAACAATAGTAATATGCAGAGTTTCCAGCTATTATGTTATTAGTACATATAACATTGTCACCATAATACACCATATAGTTATAGAAATAATACTCCGCATCATTATCTATTATTTTATTTCTATCTATTGTTATGTTAGAGCAGTTATACGAATAATTATACATTGGATACACATAATAAGCAGAATTGCTTTTTATAGTATTATCTTGGATTATGATATCATTGTTAAAAAACGTATAGATACCATAGCAGTAATAAAGAGCACTATTCCCTTCTATTCTATTGTTTTTAAGTTCTGCAAAGTTACAGTATTCCACACGTGGTCCGTAAAAGTAGTATCCTGAGCTATTAGATGTAAAGCTGTTATCGTTTATCTGGGTAGGGCTTGTTGACGTACCACTACACTGATATACATACACACCATATTGGTAATAACCACCTAAACCCGTAATTGTATTGTTATTAAACTTACACTGATAAGTACCGCCACAATAGTATAAGTATGCAGGATACTGAGTTCCCGACGTTACGTCCGATCTAAATGCCGTAAGTGTATTATTAGTAATAGTAAATCCATCTGTATAGTATATATAGAAGTGACCGTAGTATACATCTCTAATTGTATTATTGGTAAATGTATTCCCTTTAGTTTTGTATGATGAACTTCTAAAATCCATAATACCGGAGTAAGGACCCGTACCTGAAGTAGAGTTAGAAGACATCGTATTATTATCTATTACGTTATCAGAACCGTGGTCTCCAGCACTTCTAGAGGTAGCCGATGCAGAAAACGCTACATAAGCAGTAGAGTTAGATGTACTCGTATAATTCAGGATTCTAAGAGCTGAGTTTTTGATAGTATTATTATCAGCATTATTATAAATCCAGTAACAGCGAGTACCTGTACCAGAACAAGTAGAAGTTACATTTAGGTTATCGAAAGTAAAATAGTCTGAACCATTTAAAGCGATAACGTAAGTACCACTATTCGTGATAGTGTTTCCATTACCATTAATAGTGACCGTGTTAGTAGCTGTGCCTGAAGCGGTAAGTGCAATTTGCTCATTGTAAGGACCAGAACCTGAAGCCACATTTACTGTAACCGAGCCAGAAACGCCCCCACTATTAATTGCTGATGCAAAAGCGGTAAAACTTGCATAGTTACTGCCACTAGTAGCAGC
>JBDNFQ010000102.1:0-6829 GCA_041689715.1 Bacteroidia bacterium | reverse complement strand
TACTGTCGATTCAGATGGGAATGTAGAAACCTATGCTATGGAGAAAGAAACTGGAGAAGATGATGTTGCTAATACAGTGAGTTGGTACGTTTCCCCTAGAGGTGCTATTTTGATGAGGACCATATATGAAGATCCTATGCTAATATTATTTAGTCCAAAGTGATATAGTTTTACAGTAGTTTAACCAAAGGGTAAAAAACATTGTTACGTTGCTAAATCCAGAATGTGTGCAGGAGGTGATAAAGGGGAGGGTATAGATTATGAGACTGTAGACATTAGATTTTTAGACTTTAGATGGACGAATTAGATATAGTCACTTTAGGCATTATTCTCACATATATAGTATCCTATGGTTGGCTTGTTTTAGAAATAATTAAGAAGATGAAATCTTATGGGGTTTTGAGTGCCTTGTCAGTGTTTATTTCTTTGAACAGCATTTTATATATCACCTACGGTACAGATCTAGCAGTCTTTTTATTTGGGGTGCTATCAGTTCTATATACAATTGTAGGAGTTGTAATAGGTATTAGACTTTGGTTGTATGATAAGTTTGGTTAGGGGTCAGCTTGCTTAGTTTATTCTCTTTTTGAGTTACTAAAGAAAAAGCTGAATTTTAAGTAATTTCTAATGCCTCCACAAAGGTCTCTACTTGAACATCAGTAGTAGCCCAAGAAGTAATGAGTCGTATGGCAGAAGTGGATTCGTCCATCTTTTTCCAAATGTGAAAATCAAAGTTCTCACTCAGCTTGTCTATTGTACTGTTTGGCAGAATAGGAAACAATTGATTGGTGTGGGTTTCAGAGAAAAATGGGAAGCCTTTGGCTTCTAGTGCTTCTTTCAGTTTCTTCGCTTGCATATTGGCATGCCGAGCTAGGTCAAAAAACAAGTCATCTTTTAGTAACTCATTAAACTGTATCCCGAGTAATCTACCTTTGGAGAGCATAGCTCCTTTTTGTTTCAGATGAAACTCAAAATCAGATTGAAGATCTGTATTGTTTATAACAATGGCTTCCCCTATTAGTGCTCCATTTTTTGTGCCACCTAACCAAAATACGTCTGTATACTTAGCGACATCCGCTAGAGATAAGTCACTTGTGCGAGCCATCAAACCGCTTCCTAGTCTAGCTCCATCCATAAACAGATAGAGAGCATTGGCGTTGCAATAGTTGTAAAGCGATTGAAGCTCGTCTTTAGAATATATAGTTCCTATTTCTGTAGCATTGGAAATGTAAACCATTTTTGGCTTTACCACATGAGGAGTATTTTGGTGACCATCTAGGATTGCAGTAATGTGGTCCACGGTTAACTTTCCATCCTCTGTGGCTATTGTATTTACTTTGTGTCCTGTAGCTTCTATGGCCCCTGCCTCATTGGTATATATATGTCCCGTAGTGGCGGCTATTACACTTTCAAAAGGTTTTAATGCAGCCGCTATTACCAGCAAATTAGCTTGTGTACCTCCACTTACAAAGTGAACTTCAGATAAAGGGGAATAGCATTTATTCCTAATTAGTTTTGATGCACTTACACAGTACTCATCTGATCCATATCCGTTTTGTTGCTCTAGATTTGTTTTGGTTAGTGCTTCCAAAATTCTTGGATGGCATCCTTCAGAATAATCGTTTTTGAATGATACTTTCATACGTGCAATTTTACGTTTTTATCGGATACTACTTATCTAATTGCGTATCGAAAGATAGATCTCTAGTATCTAAATAATTTGGTGAGCATAATTGCCGTTCCTGAGAATGGCAACTTGGCTTGCTAATTATGTAACGCTACAGAATTCAAGGATATTTTCTTGAGGGAATAGAATTAAGTGCTACTCGGACTCTACCGTCTTTTTAGACTTGCGGTAGGTGAACGAGTTGAAGATGTTTCTACGAGCAAATCGTTGCATCTTATCAGCGTTTACTAGCTTAGAAAATAGGGCTTTATTCACACCAAAGTATTCATACGTAGATCCGTCTGTAAAGGAGATTTCCAGCAAAAGACTCTTGTGCTGCATGTCGTCTATAAAGGCATTTTCTAATGTGTTAGTATACTCATCTAGTCCTTTAGCTATAGTTTCTGGAGCTATGCTTATTAAAAAGGTATATCCATCTGTAATCTGACGGCTCATCTCCTCTGCTTCCTCTTTTTTAGTGTCATCAGCCGTATGCTTATCAGGGTGCCACTCTTTTACTAAGTTACGGTAGGAGGTTTTTAGTTCCTTCAGGTCTATATCCCCCTCTACGTTAAAGAGCTTTCTGTACTGATTGATGCGTTTCATTTTGCAGTTTTTTTAAACGAGTGCAAAGGTATCTTTTATTCCGCTCCAAAGAAGAAAGTAAATTAGTACGTTTGCACCTTATTTTGAGGAGCACATTTTTACTAATTATTTCGTGCAGTTTCTTTGCTGTTTTTGCACAAAAACCTACACCTAGTTTTGCCATAACAGAGACTAAGGATAAGATTACCATAGACGGCATTCTGAATGAACAAGTATGGAAAACGGCAGACAAAGCAGCAGATTTTTTTATCAGTACGCCTATTGACACTGCATACGCTAAATCCAAAACAGAGGTAATGGTTACCTATGATTCTAAAAATATATATGTGGCTGCCATATGTTATGATGAGCTTCCTGGTGACTATGTGATACAGAGTCTAAAACGAGACTTCTCTTATCCCAGATCAGATGCTTTTTCTGTAATTTTAAATCCATTTAATGATAAGACAAACGGTTTTAGCTTTGCTGTAAACCCAAGAGGAGCACAGCGAGAAGGCAGCATAGAAAACGGAGGAGATTTTGGAGTAACCACCGCTTGGGATAATCTATGGTATTCTGCTGTAAGTCAGGGTGATGGCATGTGGTTTGTAGAAATGTCTATTCCTTTTAATAGTATTCGTTTTAGTGAGGGAGGTACAGAGTGGAGTGTCAATTTTACAAGGAATGATTTAAAACGGAACGAAAGTTCGGCGTGGGCAGCCGTACCCCGAAATTTTAATATTGCAACACTCAATTATTGTGGCAAGTTGATTTGGGATAAACCGCTAGTAAAACCTAAAAAATATGTTGCCATAATACCCTACGTTAGTAGCGGGGTGAGCAAGGACTATATCGCAAATACAGATGCTAAACCTATAGGTAATTTGGGTGTAGACGCTAAGATAGCCATAAGTTCTAGTCTACAGTTAGACCTTACGGTAAACCCAGATTTCTCTCAAGTAGAAGTAGATAGGCAACAGACGAACCTAAGTAGATTTAGCCTGTTTTTCCCAGAGCGTAGAAATTTTTTTATAGAGAACGGAGACCTGTTTGCTAACTTTGGTTTTAGCCAAATACGACCTTTCTTTAGTAGAAAAATAGGATTGGAAAATGGAAGTACTGTACCCATATTGGGAGGTGCACGCCTGAGCGGCAAAATAGGCGATGACTGGCGTATAGGTGCCATGAATATGCAAACGGATGGCGGAGGCCAGGGATTGGCTCAAAACTTCTCTGTAGGTGCTGTACAGAGACAGATAGGCAAAAGCTCCAACTTAGGACTTATCGCAGTGAATAGGTCAAGTATTAAAGGTGGTGAGTTTATCAAATCAGAGTTTAATAGACTGTTGGGAGCAGACTATAATTTTGCCACGCCCAATAGATTTCATAGAGGAAAGGTCTTCTTTCACAAGAGTTTTGGTGCAGATAAGCTAGAAGATAGCTATGCCCATGCTTCATGGTATTCGTACTCTACTCCTAGCTTTAGAGCTATGTGGAATCATGAGTATGTAGGGAGAAATTACAATGCTGGAGTGGGTTTCGTGCCTAGACTAGCGAGGTATAACCCACAGATAGATAGTGTAGAGCAAAAGGGTTTTTGGAGGCTTGAGCCTCAGCTTCGATATTGGTTTTATCCTAAAAAATCAAAGCATTTTATCTATCACGGGCCTTCTATTTACCTAGATAGGTATATGGATAGTTCCGTCAGTGTCACAGATAATCAACTGAGGTATGGCTATGAGGCTCAGTTCAAAAACACAAGTGGATTGACCTTGTTTTATAATCAATGGTTTACAAAATTATTTTTTAATACAGATGTAACGTTTACAGGAGACTCTACTATAACCGCTGGCAACTATTCCTATGAGAATATTGCTCTTAGTTACGAGTCTGATCAGCGAAAACCGTTCAATTATGAAGCGAGTATGACCGTAGGAGAATATTTTAACGGAACTAGATTCAATGGCAAACTGGACTTGAACTATCGCTGGCAGCCGTGGGGCACATTTGGTCTGTCTTATAATTACAATAGCATTAAGATACCTCAAATTGCTGAAGCAGTAGACATATCGCTCATAGGTGCGTCAGCAGAGTTATCCTTTACCAAATCTATCTTTTTCACGACCTTTTTTCAGTATAATACACAAGCAGATAATTTCAATATTAATTCTAGACTTCAGTGGAGATATCGTCCGCTGTCAGACCTATATCTTGTTTATTCAGAAAATTATTTAGCCTCAGACTTAGGAGTAAAAAACAGAGCATTGGTGCTCAAGTTTATTTATTGGTTTCAGTAAAATCAGCCCTCTATTATAAAAATAGTAGGCTTCTTGTGCAGTTCTATTTCTCTTGGTTCCCATTCAGATATAGGTTTAGATATAATGGTTTCCTTTCCTTCCTTTTCTATGTCTACAGCTACACATAGTTTGGTATCTTTTTGTAGGTTTTTAATAAGGAAATCTAAAAACTGATTATTGCGGTACGGTGCTTCCATAAATATCTGAGAAGCCTTACGGGACCGAACTTCCATCTCTTTGAGTGCTACCATTCTGTCTCTAGAGTCTAAGGGGAGATATCCGTTAAATTTAAACTCCTGTCCATTGAAACCGCTCGCCATTAGTGCTAGAAAGAGAGAAGAGCTTCCGGCCAATGGAATCACTTTCACACCTTTGGTATGAGCATAAGCAACCACTTCGCTGCCGGGGTCTGCTATAGCAGGTAAGCCAGCTTCGGAGAGTACACCTATGGAGTGCTCGCCTATGAATTCATTAAAAAACAGCTTAAACCCAACGTAATTATTATGCTTATCTAGTTCTACAAAAACGAAGTCGTTTTGATGTGTAGGATGCTCTATGGCTTTGAGAAAAGCACGAGCTGTTTTTTCCTTTTCTACAATGAAATGGGTGATTTTATAGGCTTCCTCTATAGTACGCTTCGGTAGGTATTCTTTGTCAAACTCACCTATGAAGTTAGGTAAAAGGTATAGTGCAGTGCTCACGTTGCAATATTACGCTGAAATCTACCGTTATTTGAAATATGAAACTTTTCTTACGTCTGAAGTCACTAATTGAGATGAAATACACTTTTTCCCTAACAAGAAGTATACCTCTTACATTAGGTCTCTTTTTTATATTGACATCAACTACCGCATTAGCTCAAAGCAATTACAAAATGGCCAACGAAAGTGGGCTACGCTACCGCACATTCACGTACTACTATAATAACGCAGCAAAACTGCCCGTGGAATATTCTAAGACGGAAGAGTATATAATAAAAAAAGGAATAGATACGCTTACTATGCGTAGTGAGCGAGTGAAGAAAAATGGAAAGGTAAAACGTAATTCTAGGCCTATGAGATATATCTACAATGAAAATGGGGAAATGAAAAGAGTGGATGGCTTGAATAAGAAAAACGGGGAAGTACAATGGTATACTCTGCTTTCGTATGACGCCAATGGACGCCAACAAGAAGTGGTAAGCTATGATAAGATGGATGTGCAGACACTAAAGCAAGTTTACCTGCAAAGGGACAGTGCCAGAAAGGATAGGCTATTTTATAAAATAGACAAGAGTGGAGATACCATTACCAAAGTGATTGTAGGTGGCATAGACACGAATACACTGGTATCGGAAGACTATTACTATTTCAAAGGGAAACTAAAATATACGTGGCATAATGAGTACTACCCAAACAAGAGTAGTAAGCGGTGTACTTTCTATACAAAAGGAAAAGAAAAGTATGTGTGGGACTATCAGTGCAAAGAGGAAGGCGTAGAGATAAGGAAGCATAAAGACACCTCTAAGGTTTGCGTGAGTAAGGAGTTAGATCAGGATAGTATACTCACCAGCACCTACCATACTGTGCAGGCTAATGGGATGCTAGAGAAGGTGACCATAAAGACGAATAAGTACTATCAAAGGCTTTACTATAAGAGAATGGTAGGTGCAGATGATGTAATGCAATCAGAAGAAACGTACCATTATGCTACAGATGGCAAAACCTTATTGAACTCAGAAGTGACGTACTATGCAAAAAATGATATAGCGAACATAAGAGTAAAAGCGTATGATGAGAACGGGGATGAAACGAAGAATTCAATTGCGAATTACAAAAAAGGGGTACTCTACTCACGGTATACTACAAATTACGAATACGATATGGATAGCAGACCAACAAAATGTATCTCTACTAGCAGCAAAGATGGGAGTCAGTTGATTGACTACTATAGGTACAACTAATTAAAATGGAGCAATGAAAAATATAGTCCCTTTACTTGTCGCAGTTCTTCTAATGAGCTTCGCAAATCTACCGTACGATTCCATATCCAAGTTTAAGTGGAATGATAAAAACTGGGCTCAGGTAGAAAAAGATAATCTCTTAGGTTTCATAGATAGAAATGGAACGGAAGTAGTTCCTCCTAAGTACACATTTGTCTATCCTTTTAGTAAAAAAACGAATGCCTGGGCCAAGGTGGAGAAAGATGGTTTGTTAGGTTTCATAGATAAAAACGGAACAGAAATAGTGCTTCCTAAGTACACATTTATATACCCATTTAGTAAAAAGACTAATGGCTGGGC
>JBDNFQ010000101.1:0-4079 GCA_041689715.1 Bacteroidia bacterium | reverse complement strand
GCAGAACCATCTGGCTCATCTCCTGCGGAGAATCCACCTGGTATCATCATAATATTGGCTGCATTTATCTGCTCTACGAATGCTGCTATAGATTCGCTGATGGCCTCTTCACTGTAATTGGTAAATAGTCGTGTATGCACATCTGCTCCTGCATCTACGAATACGTGCTCTGACTCGTACTCACAGTTGGTTCCTGGGAATATGGGGATGAAGACGCGAGTAATGTTCTTGTTCGTGTCCCCACGAACAATTGCTGAACGAGACTCTTCGTTCGTGGAGACACGAACCAATTCGTCGTCTTTGTTAGTGTCTCCACGAACAATCTGATTCCCGTCCGTATTTTCCCACGGTTGCACCCGTGGGGTAACGGACGGGAATATCGGCTCCAGCGTCCCTTCCCAAGCTACAGTTAGTTCTGCTAAATCAAAGTTCTCTCCATTTATAGTTAGACCAGCTCCGCGAGTTTTACCCAATAATTCGTACCCTGCTAATTCTGTTTTAGATTCTAAAATCAGACTTCCTATCTGTGGTTTAAAACAGTCTTTACCGTAGTTGATATCTGCTCCTATTCCATTACCCACAGCCATTTTAAATACAGCACTTGCTAGTCCGCCGTCCTTTATGGTTTGGGCAGACAGGATAGTACCGTTTTTGATGTGTTGGTGTATGTCAGCATACGTTTTGTTTAGCAAATCATAATTAGGAAGTCCACTTGCAGTGGCTTGATGTTCTGCAAGGTAGAGGTAGTTTTCTTCTCCTTTTATTTCTGGAGAAATAATGTTTTTTAACTCACCCACTGCACACGCAAATGAGATAAGAGTTGGTGGTACGTGTATATTATCAAATGTTCCGCTCATAGAATCTTTGCCGCCTATTGCAGCAGTTTCAAATTCCAATTGAGCTTCTAATGCTCCGAGCAATGCTTGAAGTGGCTTGCCCCATTTCTCTGCATCTGCTCCCAGTTTTTCGAAGTATTCCTGGAAACTAAGGCGAGCATCTTTGTGATTTCCACCTGCTGCTACTAGCTTAGCGAGTGACTCTACCACTGCATATGCACCCATTAAGAATGGATTTTTATTTGCTAAATCTACAGAGAAACCCCACGTAGAAATAGCTACCGTATCCGTAGATTTATTGAGTACGGGAATCGTATTCACACTCGCAAGTGAAGGCGTCTTGAGGTACTTTCCGCCGAGAGGCATGAGCACTGTAGTACGTCCTACATGCGAGTCAAAGTTTTCTATCAGTCCTTTTTGCGAAGCTACATTGAGCTGCGAAAGTTCTTTTTTGAATTGCTCATTGGTGAGTGGAGAAATTACCTGTGTTTCTACATAGCTATTACTTACTGCTTTGGCATGCATCGTTTTCTGAGTACCTGCGGTATCTAAGAATTCGCGATCTAGGTCTACTATCATTTCTCCTCTCCAGAAGATTTGCATTCTACCACTATCTGTTACCTCTGCTACATCTACAGCGAGCAGATTTTCTTGCGAAGCGTACGCTATGAAAGTTTCTACATCTTTAGCTTCTACCACTACTGCCATTCGCTCTTGCGACTCAGATATAGCAAGCTCTGTACCATTCAGTCCAGCATATTTCGTGGGTAGTTTGTCTAAGTTTATATTGAGACTATCTGCTATTTCGCCTATAGCTACAGATACTCCTCCTGCCCCGAAATCGTTGCATTTTTTGATAAGTTTGGTTACCTCTGGCTTACGAAATAAGCGTTGTATTTTTCGTTCTTCTACGGCATCTCCTTTTTGCACTTCAGCACTTAGCGTATTGATAGAAGTTTCGTCCTGCACCTTACTAGATCCAGATGCTCCACCTACACCATCTCTGCCAGTAGCACCACCCACCATGATCACACGGTCACCGGTTTCTGGGGCTTCTCTACGTACCCAATCCTTAGGCACTGCACCTGCTACGTAGCCTACTTCCATTCGTTTGGCTTTGTATCCTGGATCGTATACTTCTGCTATTTGCGAGGTAGCGAGTCCTATTTGGTTACCATAAGATGCGAAACCTTTGGCAGCCGTTTTAGTTATTTTTTTCTGTGGAAGTTTCCCTTCCAATGTATCTTCTATTCGCTCACGAGGATCAGCACTACCCGTTACACGCATCGCTTGATATACGAATGCTCTACCGCTCAATGGATCTCTGATAGCTCCACCCACACACGTAGATGCACCGCCAAATGGCTCTATCTCTGTAGGATGATTGTGCGTTTCATTTTTGAAGAGCAAATACCACGCTTGCTTCTCCCCTTCTACATCTACTTCTATCTCTATAGTACACGCATTTATCTCATCTGTAATTACTAGATCATCTAGCTTTCCGTTAGCTCTAAGATATTTAGCTGCTATAGTTCCTATATCCATGAGTGAAATAGGCTTATGCTCTCTGCCTAACTCTTTCCGTAAGGCTAAGTAGCGGTTAAATATTTCTTCTAGTTTATAGGCTAAATCTCCTGCAAACTGGATATCCTTTAACTCCGTAAAGAAGGTAGTATGTCTGCAATGATCACTCCAATAGGTATCTAAGACCTTTAGTTCTGTCTCAGTAGGATTTCTTTTTTCATTCTGAAAATAGGTTTGAATAAATTTCAAATCTGCCAAGTCAAACGAAAAACTCCATTCAGTATGAAATGCCAACAATGCACTTTCATCCAATGTTGTAAATCCTTCAATAATTGGGACTTCAGTAGGCTTAGGAATGGATGGATTTACTAAAATATCCAGATTCTTTTCTTGTGAATCTACACTGTTAATAACGTAGTCTTTCACTTTAGCCAAATCAGAATCACTTACCTTGTCAAACACAAAAAGCTTTCCTGTACGGATAGCAGGCTTATTCCCTACTACTAACTGAATAGCCTGAGCTGCAGAGTCTGCACGCTGATCGTACTGACCTGGCAGATATTCCGTAGCAAAGGAAGAAGTGTTACTCGCTGCAGGATTTTCTGCGTGAGTAATATCTGCTACTGCATCTAGAAGGACCGTTTTTAGCTTGTCCCAAGATTGCTCTTGAGCATCGAATACATCATAGATTACGTATTGCTTTAAGTGTGTTAGTGAAGTGAATTCTTGGAGTTCTGCAAGTACTTTATGTGACTCGACATCAAACGCGGATTTCTTTTCTACGAAAATTCTTTGATTCATGCGTATTGGTATATGATAGGCAAAGGTAAACGGTACTATTACGTGACATAGACTAGAGGGCTGAATGTTGAGAAAAATCTTTAAACATTTAAATAAACACTAAGGCACTAAGAAAAGGGAGATTTTTCCGCTAGGAGGATGCTAACTTATCCTTTGTGAAGGAGTGTTCAGCAGCTACATAGGAGTTCTATTTTTATACTTAACCTCGAACTTTCAACTTACCTGGTATTAAAACCTTAGTGTCTTAGTGTTTGGCATATTTCAAGTCTCTATATTTGAAGTGAATGGGACCAAATCAGGAAAATCACTATGTCAATCGCAGTAACTGGCTGAGAGCCGCTATTCTTGGGGCGAATGACGGAATACTATCTACTGCGAGTATCGTGATAGGAGTAGCGGCCGCAAGCACTACTAGAGAACCAATAGTACTCGCAGGCGTAGCAGGTCTGGTAGCAGGAGCACTCTCTATGGCCGCCGGCGAATATGTGTCTGTAAGTTCACAGAGTGACTTAGAAACTGCCGACCTCAAAAGAGAAGAACAAGAGCTGATAGATTTCCCTGAACATGAAGAGAAAGAATTAGCTAAAATCTACGTGACCCGTGGACTTACTACAGACCTCGCGGCTAAAGTAGCTCGCGAACTCACAGAGCACGATGCCCTTGGAGCACACGCCAGAGACGAGTTAGGTATCAATGAAATAACACAAGCCAATCCATTTCAAGCGGCATTGGCATCAGGAGCGGCATTCATCTTCGGAGGAGTACTGCCTGTTATCGTGGCTTTCCTTGGTAATTTAAGTGCTATGGTATACTTGCAGTACGGTTTTGGCATCGTATTCTTAATCATATTAGGATCAGTAGCCGCTAGAGCTGGCGGCTCCAATATACTACGTGCAGTAATACGTGTCACTTTTTGGG
>JBDNFQ010000100.1:0-10827 GCA_041689715.1 Bacteroidia bacterium | reverse complement strand
GATCTCCATTTTTGTCTGCAACATTCTGAACCGCCGTAATCTCAAAATGCTCTAGCAGTTTTAAAGGCAATATTTGCCCGATTAATACATCACTTATCACACTACAAAACTAACTACTCCCCGTAAATTCCATGTGAGCCGTTTTTTGTCGAACTCAAATTTATGGAATTCTAAAGGCTTTTGTTTATTCTAACTTTCGGATGCTAGTGATAGTAATTGTGTGTTCCTCTAAATGAATTCGTGTTAAAATATATTCAATTTTTGAATGGTGAAAGAATGAAGAAATTGAGGAAACAATTTCGCCATAGTGTAACGCTTCTTCTTCCGTAACAGGCAAATTGTATTTAAACTTTATCCTTGGCTCTTTGAAAACTTTAGCAATTCTATCTTCTCGTTTATCTTTTGCATATAAATTAAACTCTGGACGAAATTCAGACTTAGCTAATGGATAAAAAATATCCATTCCATCCATCCTGTCAATATCTATTTCCCCATCAAAGGCATGCAGATGGGTATAAAAGGTTTCAACCACCCCAAATCCTGCATCTGCCAAGTAAAATTCTGCGGTATTGAGTTTTTCTGCAACAGGATCCCAATAAAATTTAACAGAATCTAATTTAAGAACAACATACCTATTACTTCCTTCGTAATTTGCTGTGCTTGTATAAATACCCATGAGTTTAGCCTCAGATAAATCAATATTTTGCAATCGTTCTTTACCCCCTACATTTGAGACATCTACATACAAGCCAAACTTACTCCAATCTAAAAATTGAAAACAATGGGCAAGACTAATATCAAACAATGTAGAATCATCAAAAAAGACTCTTAATTCTATCTCGTTTTTATGCGTATGTAAGTGACAATGATGAATATTTCCATTCTGAAAGAAGTCGGTCACCCGGCTATCAACCTTATTCGTCTTAAACTTAATGTCTAAAGAATAGTAATCTTTATTCATACTCATGATTTTCTATCCATCACACTCCCTCCACTATCTTTATCTCCTCCTCACTCAGCCCATACAGGGCATACACCATGGCATCTATTTCTGCTTCTAGCCCAGTAGTGTCTGCTGCTGCATTCAGATTATTATGTTGTTTATTTTGGGTAAGGTGCACGCTAGTTATCTAGGCTGGATTCTACTGAGACTACTAGTAGCATTTTGGCACTTTTTAGTACTTTTTTTATGCGTACGGGTATGGTATCGCCTATCCTCAGACTACTGGCTTTATCCAGTTCAGTTTCGGGCTGTATAGTGACAGGGACATGTATTTTGCAAAGTATCGCTTCATCTAGTAAGGCATATATATTGCCGTTGCTTTTTTTATATACCACCACTTTATATGTTTCGCCTATCTCAAACTCGTCTTGGCGTATGGCCCACATACGCTCCTTTATATCTGCATGGTTATGCTTATGTACTAGCTCATCTATATGGTAACTGGTACAGAAATTAACATGCGTGTCAGTCAGCTGGTCAGCCATCGGATTTTTGTACACTACATCTACTATACTCGCTACTCTTAGCGATTTTCGTTCTTCTTTTTCAAAGTTTTTATGCAGATCTAGTTTTATCAGTATAGCACCATATTCCCACTTAAAATGGTATCCCACGTCTATCCATACATATCTCTCTTTTTTATTAGATACCATAGCAGTGTAGATGCTGTCTATCTGTAGTGCAGGCTTGGTAAAGGTCTGTACCTTTTTACTCCGTATATAGATGCCTGACTGCACTACTTGATTCACTATACCCGTGTACTCCTTATCTGTAAGGTACGGCAACACTGCTTGCCACATCTGCTTATCTGCATAGTCCCAAGCAAAATAGCTGTAAGGTACCTTGCACACATGTCCATCTGCCACTGCTCTTAGTCCCTTGTTATATTGTCCTATTATACGGTAGTTTATAGCTTGTTTTTCCTCATACGGACTGGTATTTACCCATTCCTCTTTTGGTTTTTTTTCTTTTATTTTTTTCTGAGTATCTAGTTTTTTAGCTAGGGCATGCATACTGTCAGACACTACTATACTACCGTATAGCATCATGCTAGCATCTGTATAGCTATCTATACGTACGGTGCACGTGTCATGCTCTCTGAGCTTATAGGTAGACTTATGTAGCAAATGTATATCTACTCCCTTATTGTATTGTTTTTTATTAATAATATAGCAGAGGTGCTTATTATCTAGCACGCAGTAGCGTCTGGCTATATCGTGGTGCGGCTTTACTATACATTCTACCTCTGTGCCTAGCAGTGTAGTTGGGTCTAGGTCTGGCCAGGCTTGCACTCTACGCTCCCTCAGATCTGCATCGTATTGCCGTAGCGTATGGTGGTACTCTGTCTGTATTTTGTATGTAATATATTTGGGATTTCGCTGCTCTGTCTCTAGGTTTATTACCTTTATGATATCGCCTGCTGCCACCTGTCTACGGTCATCTATAGAGAAGTTTCTACTCAGACTTAGTTTAGCCTGTATAGTGCCAAAACGCCAGCCAAAAGCATATCCCATATCCACGTGTACGTATTTATCATTGATATGGGTCACTATAGCCTCATAGTAGTGGTCTATATAGAGATTAGCCTCTTCTAGTTTGTGCACTTTTTTGAAAGATACATACTCGCCATCCTCACTCTCTTTTATAGCCCCAAAATACTTTTGACCTACGAGTAGCTTTCCTACCACCTGCCAGCTATTAGGATGTGAGTAGGTCCAGATAAATTCCTTGTATGGAGCAGTATATGTACTACTCTGCACAGATACCTCAAAACTATGCGGCCCCGCAGACTCTATCCTAAACAGGCTCTTATACACATTGGGAGTATGCACTACTTTGGCCTCATCTACTTCTTTTTTTGCAGGCTTTAGGATGGTCTTAAGCTTATTTAGCAGTTTATTCCCCATCACACTCCCTCCACTATCTTTATCTCCTCCTCACTCAGCCCATACAGGGCATACACCAAGGCATCTATCTCTGCTTCTAGCCCAGTAGTGTCTGCTGCTGCATCCTCTTTTTTGAGATTAAGGATTTGGGTGACTTTGGATTTTAACAATTCCTTTTCATGAGATGAAGTAGTAGCTATGGGTAATTTCTCCAAGTACTGTTTGATGAATCGCAAGTAACCTCCACTAATGGTAGATGTGAGATTTGAATAATAAAACAAGAGCAATTTAGAATTTAGCAAGGCTAATTCTACTTCTGCTATTCCTGGAATAATGTAAGCTGTATTTACACAATACGTGCCGCTGTAGTCAATTATAGCTTGGCACCTAAGAGATATATCTGGTAACATAACCTTTGGTTTTTCAAATTCATCATAATAGGCACAAGCACGTAATTCCCACCAATAATCGCCTTGATCTGATCTCTTTTTAGCTTGTTCTTTATACTTTAAGAGCCATTTTGTAATTGAAGGATACTCATTGGTTAATGAAACCCATGCTACGGTCTCGTTAGATTCCCCATATTTTATTTTGGTAGAACCGTTCTTAAAAAGCAATAAAAATTTCTTATAAATTGGACTCTCATAACGTTTTATATCTCTGCCACCCAAAAATGGTTTGATGACATGTGCACTTTTTGGATCATCTGCTATTAATTGTTTCTTTGTTTTTTCATCAATTACAAAAGCTTCATTAAGACCGGTTTTTATACCATAAAATATTTTGCCATCTACATATTCACCTAGAGAGACTCCTTTAGATTTTATCTTTTCCAGAAGAGTTTGTATCGCTGGTTTGGTAAGAGACCAACCAAGGTCCTGTAAACCATCCAAATTTACGGAGAATGATGTAGATGATATATGTTTTCCTAAGTCATTACCAAAATCAAGAGTTTCAATGTTAGCGGCTAGCACTTTATTACTAGATTCGTACTTGTGTGCGTGAACTATTGAAGGATAGGTAGTTGCTTCTTCAAATACGGGTAAATCGCCAAAGTCATAAATACCAATTAAATCTTGTGATTTGAGATATTGTCTGAGACTGCTTCCGTATCCAGCTCTCATCCATTTATTAGGTATGATATATATAAACTGAGCATCTTCTGACGCTATTTGAAATGCTCGTTCTACAAAGTATACATATAGATCTGCCGTGCCTTTGAAGGTTGTAAAATTGTTTTTTAGAAATGGTTTTATTTCTGTGAATTCTTCTTGTCTGATATACGGCGGATTCCCTATCACCACATCAAAGCCGACATACGCTCCATCATCGTCTAGCACCTCCGGAAACTCAAATCGCCACTCGAAGGCATTTTCGTAGATCTTGTTGTTCTTGATGTCTTCTATATCCGTCTGCAGTTGTTCTATTTTGCCATTGAGTGCTTTGCGGTCCCGTTTTTGGGCAGCGGTTAGCTTCACATCAAAGAGCTGATTATTGTTATACTTTTCAAAGAGTTGTGCTCCTAGTTTATTGAGCTGCTTTACTTTAGGGTCATTAGTGCTTATCTCACTACGGAAGTCACTCTTTATAGTATGGATGAGCTTCTCCATGGCTCGTTTCTCTTCCTTGTTCTCCGCATTACGATAGGTATGCACAGCCACTCGGTAGGCATCTATGCTATATTTACTCTTTTTTAGTGCTTTGCGTATATCTACATCCAGATCAAACCGACTGATGAGCGAGTTGCCACACTTTATGTTGATGTCTATATTGGGTAGCGTTTCGAGCACGTTTTCCGCTTTGTAGTAGGAGTTTTTCAGTAGCTCTATCCACAGTCGTAGGCGGCATATTTTTACAGAGTTGGGATTTATATCTACCCCAAAAAGGCAGTTTTCTATGAGTGTCTGTTTCTCGTGAAAAAGCGTTTCTTGTATCCGTTGTTGCTCTTTATTACCATAGTGATACTCAAACAGATCTCCATCTTCGTCGGTTATTACGAGTTCGTCATTTTCTACCGTTACGTGGTAGTATTTTAGTCGTTTCCCTTCTCGGTCTAGCAGTATATCTAGTTCACTTTTTATGGCTATTATCTCATTGAGAGCAGATACTAAGAAGTGGCCACTACCTACAGCAGGGTCGCATATTTTAAGGCTGTTTACCAGCTCATTTGCTTCTTTTTTATCTTCTATTTTATCTTGTAGGTCTGCTATAGTCTCACATTTCCATCCTTTGGCTTCTTCAAATTTTTGGAGTACAGCTCTGCGTATAGTCTCCTTACACATATACATAGTGATAAAACCAGGCGTGAAGAAGGAACCGTCTTTGTATCCATTTATCTTCTCAAAGATGAGGCCAAGCACAGATGCATTTATCAGCTGTTTATTGTCTTCCTGTATATCGTCTATACCTTCACTAGCAAAGTCGTATGCATCTAAGAAAGCAAAGAGGTACTCGAGTGTGCCGAGTGCTCCTTTTCGTTTTTTGCCGTTTTCGTCTTTTAGTACGGTAGCCGAGTAGAGTGGTATGGCTACATCGTCTGGCATTTCGCTTATAAATAGGCCATTGTGCTCTATGTCTTGCGGCTCAAAAAGGCTAGAGTTAAGATATGGCACATGACCAAACTGCTCCTGTATTTCTGCTCTACGTTCCGGTTGTTTTTTAGCTAGTACTTGAAAGAAGAGAGCATCTAACCTATCAAAATCAGTAATAAGACCGTGCTGCATAAAGGTATATGCAGTATCTCCTTTGTGATAGGATACCAGCTGACCTTCTAGTAGTTTTAGGAATAGGATTCGATTGACCCACGTAATGACCAGTTCTAGTCCTACACCAAAGAGTTTTTGGTCTGTAGTAGTGCCGTAGCTGCTCAGGTTATCTATACGGCTCAATTTATCCCGTACATCTAGCTGTAGTATAGCACTCTCTAGCAGTGTACCTTTATTTCTTTCTTTTTCTGTAGCTCGTTGTATTAGTTTTTTACCGCCATCTTTTACCTCTGCTAGCCCTATGATGTGAAGCAGTTCAGAGTAGAATTTCTTGTCTAGACTATTGCTATCATTGGCAAAGGGAAGTTTCAGTAGATGCTCCGGACTCAGTAGTTTGTAGAGTGCTATGAGTTTACGGTCGTCCTTTTTATCTGCATTACGCAGTATTGTATCATAATCGGCAAAACTAAAGTAGGTATATGTGAGACTGGCTGCTGCTAGAGCAGGAGCTGCTATTTCCTTATAAAAGAAGTCCGTTTTAATACCTGATAGCGTGCCTGCCTGAAAGTCTGTGAATTGTTTTACGAGTTTTTTATCTTGAGCAAATTGACTATCAAACTCTTGAGCATCAAAAATGTACCATTCATTTACATTAGTCACTACAAGGTGTTTTACTTCTAGGTTTTTACCTGCTATACGTTCTTTTAGGTAGTAGTAGAGTAGCTCTTGGGTAGCTTTGGTGTTGATGTTTTTGCCGCTTATCATCTCACTCTTGTTGGTAGGGGATTTGGCTTCTATGAGCACACCTACAGAGTCATCATTCTTAGGTCCGTTGTGTATTACGAGGTCACTTCTTCCTTTGGTATTGATATAGTGTGCAGAGTCGTAGTAGGTCTTTTTGAGAAACTCAGCTACTAGGTTCTTATGATATTCTTCACTTTCACCGTCTTTGCAGTTATCCAGCAGTTGTATGAGATTAGTCTTGAAGTCTTCTATCGTATCACGGTGTGGCTTTACCTTGAGATATGCTTTATTTAGGGCTTTTTTGGGATTTAGTTTTATATGGCTCATAGGTATAGGATGTCAAAGTCCAAAGCAAAGCATTTTATTCGAGAAAAGGAAAATCAATTTAGATATAATTGAGTGACCTATTGATTTCTCCATGCATATCTAATAGCTGAAATGAAACGGTTTTAGATTTTTGTCTATTGATCAAGAAATAATAGATCCTCGTTTTAATGTAGGTATCTCTTTTTTTTCTTAAAACGACAGCATTCAGTTGCTTTCAAGTAACCAATTATCTTATAGGAAGTTTAGAATCCAGATTAGATTAAGGATTACAACGACTATAATATAGAGGACGTGATTTTCCTTTATATTTTCCCAAATGTCTTTCTTAAAAACAAATAGGACAAAACATATAAATGCAAGTAATAAAATTCCTAAATTTTCAAAAACATCCATCTCCCTACAACTGCCCTATGACATCTAGCGGTCCACCGCAGTATACGCCGTGGCAGCTTTTACACGCTTGTATGCTGGCATCGTAGTAGTATTGCTGGCTATCTCTTCTTTCTATTCCTTTTAGTGCGTCGGTGTACAGAGGAACCATTCCTTTAAAAGCAGCTTCATCGTGCTCTCCACGAGTCGCCGTTTGCGTAGCTAGGTCATAGAAACTTTGAGGTACATTCTCTATTGTATCTCCAGCGGCTAGAGTAGCTTTTGCAGATTTACTCCAGATTACCATTTCACGCATCATAGCACTCAGCTCAGAGGCTTCGTACATATCTGCTTTTTCTGAGGAGCTATTTTGACTACAGGCAAAAATAGATAGAGCTATTATTGCGAATACTATGTATTTCATTAGATTTTGGCTTTGTTTTTTAAAGTTTGAACAACGGAGTTGTTTTATTTGGAATTTAAATAACGCAGGTACTCAAATTGGATTTTGTTATTTTTTAAGTTGGTGCTTAGCGTAGCTTATTTCATCACCACACCCTCTGCCATAAAGGTAAGTTTTACCTCAGGCTCAGTGATAGCGGCTATTTCCTCCTCGGTAGCGTCGGCATCTTTGGCGTACTCTATTCTGTCTTTTACAGATATAGAATCTAGATAGGCCCATCCTTTGATCACAGCATCGTGGTCTGCACTGTTTTTAGGTACGAAAAATCCATAATCTTTAAATTTGACAAACATCTCTTTGCCAGCTACATTCATATTCATCCAGCATCCTTTTGCTTTGCATGCTGTAGCTACATTGCCTGCTAAAGTGGCGTACACAGAATCCTTTCCTGCTAGTTGCTCCATTAGTTGCTCGCCTGTGATGGCTTCTGATACGTCCCATTCTGTATTGCCATAGTTGCCAGCTACAGTAGCTGACTCAGTTGAATCATCGGTAGCTTTAGTTCCGCAGCTTGCAAATAGGCCAGCTGCTAGTGTAAGAATGATTAATTTTTTCATTTTGTTGTTGTTTTATATTGGTTCAAATTTAATTGTTCTGTGCAGAAAGTGTATTCTGATTCTTGATTACTCGCTACTATGATCAGTTGCTCGGTGCAGTGTTTTGCTATCATCTCTAGGTACCACTTGGTATTACTAGCATCAAAGTTAGTACATGGCTCATCGAGCAGTAGGGCAGGAGCTTCGGTAAAAAGGGCTAGTGCTAGTTTTACCTTATTTTTTAATCCAGAAGATAATTCGGAGTATCGCTTACTTAAAAAAGCAGTTAAGTTGGACTGATGCCATTGCTCCTTCAGAGGCACTTTAGGTGTTTTAAACTGAAAGTGAAGTTCAAATAATTCTCTGACAGTAAAATCGTCAAGCAGATACATTTCCGGACTACAGAAACTAAATATTTCGTTAGTAGGTTTTGATGGGGAGTAGATTACTTCTCCTTTTGTAGCAGATATAGCTCCCCCTATTATTTTGAGAAGAGTAGTTTTTCCAGAAGAGTTAGCTCCTAAAATAGCGTACTTCTTGTTTCCTTCGAATGTGAATGAAAAATTTTTGAAAAGCACCTCTTTTACGTATCTCTTTGCGATATCAGTGCAGGTGATGCTTAGCATTATCTGGATCCGTATCCTTTCATAACGCCACGGTCAGAACTTCGAATAAAGGTTATTATTTCGTCACGCTCTTGTGTTGCAGGCATTTCAGTTTCTATATTTATAAGGGCTTTGGCATTATTCATACCACGCAGATATAGCTTTCTGTATATTTCTTGTATCTCACCTATTTTCTCTGCCGTAAAACCACGTCTACGTAGGCCTATACTATTTACTCCTTCGTAACTCAAGGGTTCACGGGCAGCTTTGGTGTATGGTGGCACATCTTTTCTTACTAAGCTACCTCCACTTATCATCACATGAGGACCTATATTTACAAACTGATGCACAGCTACTAGTCCACTTAGAATGGCATAATCGTGTATTATAACTTCACCTGCTATCTGAGTTCCATTACCTATGATCACGTGATCTCCTAAGATAGTATCATGTGCTATGTGGCAGTATGCCATTAGTAGGCAGTTCTTACCTACTACTGTTTTTCCTTTTGCTACGGTACCTCTGTTTATTGTGACGCACTCTCTAATTGTCGTATTGTCACCGATTTCGGTAGTCGTATCTTCTCCATTAAACTTAAGGTCCTGAGGAATAGCAGAAATTACAGCACCTGGGAAGATTTTACAATTTTTACCTATACGAGCACCTTCCATTATAGTCACGTTAGAGCCTATCCAAGTGCCCTCACCTATTTCTACATTCTTGTGAATGGTCACAAATGGTTCTATAACAACTGTGTCAGCTATTTTAGCTCCAGGGTTTACGTATGCTAATGGTTGAATCATATTATTTATTTTCTACTATTTGGGCCATCATATTTGCTTCGCATACGAGTCTGTTACCTACGTATGCTTCTCCTTTCATCATACAGAGTCCTCTTCTTATTGGACCTGTGAGTGCCATTCGAATCACTAACGTATCGCCAGGTACTACCTTGTCTTTGAATTTGGCATTTTCTATTTTTACAAAATAGGTACTCCATTTGCTTGGATCTTCCTTATCTGCTAGCACCAATACTCCGCCTGCTTGTGCCATTGCTTCTAATTGCAATACACCGGGCATTAGTGGTTCTCCAGGAAAGTGACCTTGAAAGAAATATTGATCTCCCGTTATATTTTTTACAGCTATAACTTCTTCTTCATTAAGCTTCACTACCTTATCTACCAATAAAAATGGGTGCCTATGGGGAAGTATTTCTCCGATTTGCTGATGATTATATAGCGGAACTACGTTAGGATCATATAGTGGGACATTATTGTCTAGTTTGCTTGCTTTTTTGGAAGCGATATAAGCTTTTTTTATTCGCTTCGCAAATTCTACATTAGCGGCATGGCCTGGTCTAGCTGCAAGTATCTGTGCTTTTAGTGGTACACCTGCTAATGCTAGGTCTCCCACCATATCGAGTAGTTTATGACGTGCAGGCTCATTCTGAAAACGTAATTCTACATTATTTAAAATGCCTTCTTTTTTTACTTCAATCTTATCTCTGTTGAATAGTTTAGCAAGACTTGCCATCTCACTTTCTTCTACTACTCTGTCTACTATTACTATAGCATTATTCAGGTCGCCACCTTTTATAAGGTTGTGCTCTACAAGAGCTTCTAGCTCGTGCAGAAAACAAAATGTTCTACAGCTAGATATTTCATCTTTAAATTCTGAAAGATTGACAATAGATGCGTGCTGACTGCCCAGTACCGGAGAGTTATAGTCTACCATTACAGTGAGTCTATATTCATCTGCTGGCAGAGCCATCATTTCTACACCTTTACCGTCAGCATAGTTTATTCTAGCAGGAATCTCAAAGTACTCTCTTTCTTTCTTTTGAGTTTGAATACCTATTTCCAGTAGTTTGTCTATGAAAGGCTTACTACTACCATCCATTATGGGGGTCTCTACTGCATCTAGTTTTATGAGACAATTGTCTATTTCTAGTCCAGCCAAAGCTGCAAGTACATGCTCTACGGTGCTCACTCGAGCTCCATTTTCTTCTAAAGTAGTACCTCTACTGGTATCTACTACTAAATCACAGTCTGCTTTTATTGTGGGCTGTCCATCTAGGTCTACTCGCTGAAAAACGTATCCGTGGTTTTCCGGTGCTGGCTCAAATGTGAGTGTTACCTTATTACCTGTATGTAGTCCTACTCCAGAAATAGTGGTTGCGGCTTTAATGG
>JBDNFQ010000099.1:0-2509 GCA_041689715.1 Bacteroidia bacterium | reverse complement strand
GTATTCCTTGCAAGAATCCTCTGTACTGAATCGAACATAGAACTCTTGGGCATTTTGTCCTTCGAAATTGATCATATTATTACCACTTTATTGACTTACAACATACAACTTTATATGTATCTATCTAGCGACCTCTATAAGAATATATAGGTTCTGATTCACCACATCCGAAAAATACGCACGTCATACTAACGAGAATAAAAGCTAGGACTATGGAGTATTTGGCTTTAATAATGGTTGCTTTAGGCTTCATATCTGTCGTCCAATTTTAGTGAATTTTTCTCATAACAGCCAATTTGTGAGCAAAATCTCCTTGAGACATTAGCAGAATAAAGAGGAATAAGATGTTGTTTTTCATATTATTAATTGAGTTTTAGAAAGTTATTGAACAATGTTGTATTTGAAATGATCCGGGATATTCAGGACCTTAATCTTATTTCTCAGTTTGAGTTTGCTAAATGACTTTATTGCTTTTAGATGTTTTCGCTCCATAACATAAATAACGTCTGCCCATTCTAAGTCTTCTTCATCCAGATAATTGCTCCCTTCTTGAAAGCAAATAGATTGGTTAGTGCCAGAAGACCGAAACTCAATAGCTGGGTATTTCGCAGAGAAGTAATCCTCAGCAGTTTTGGATCTATCTACATTTGCTGAGCATACAAAAAGAATACTACTAGTTTTATTATCCGTCTAGAGATATGGCATTAATCCTTAGCCAACTCTATAATTTCCAGCTTCCCGAAACTACCTAAAATAGCTCTATCTGCTTCTATTTTTACTTCTAGTCTCTGAGCTGTGATACCTGCAGGGATACGTATATAGTAGTCCTGTTGATTCACTTTTTTACCAATAGTAAGCGGGTGATAGATTCTTACTTTATTAGTGAGAACGGTATCAGGAGTAAGCACCCTGGATGTTATGAAACCATTGTATATCATTTCGTCAATGGTATTTTCTAACGATATACGAATCCATTGATCACTAGTACTAGCTTGTATATCTAGAGCAGTATCCACTAGCATAGCCGAACCCTCATTAGCAGGAATAGCATACGTGTCTGGCATGTTAATCAGCTCATTTTTGGTATATCCAGCTTCGCTATCCAAGAAATCTGGTGACGGAATTGTAAAACAATCTGGATAACTATATGATTTTTACGTTAGTATGCAGATATTTGGCTCTCTAGCGTCACTAAGATGTTAGATTTATAACCAATGCAGATAGTAGTCTTTTATTTCCAAGTCTAGAGCTGTTTTGGTTACTCGTAATGGCTTAAAAGTATCTATCATTACGGCAAGTTCCTCAGTCTCCTTTTTACCAATACTGGCTTCTGCAGCTCCTGGTGTAGGGCCGTGTGGTATTCCGCCTGGGTGCAGACTCATCTGTCCTTTTTCTACGTGAGCTTTGCTCATAAACTGACCATCTACATAGTACATCACTTCATCACTATCTATATTGCTATGCCAGTAGGGTGCAGGAATACTAAGCGGATGGTAATCGAATAGTCTGGGTACAAAACTGCAAATCACAAAGTTGTGTCCTTCGAATGTTTGATGTATGGGAGGAGGTAAGTGGATACGACCCGTTATAGGTTCAAAATCGTGTATGCTAAAGATAAAGGGATAGTGTGTTCCATCCCAGCCAATAAGACAAAAGGGATGATACTTGTAGGTGTAAGAATATAGTTTATCCTCTTTTTTAGTTTTTATAATGAATTCACCTTCTTCTATTATAGTCTGCAGATTTTCTGGTTGGCGAATATCTCGCTCGCAGAAAGGACTATGCTCTAGCAATTGGCCGCTTTTACTTACATATTTTTTGGGGTAGTGTATTGGACTGTGACTCTCGGTAATCAATAGTTTATTATCCTCCGTGTCAAACTCCATTTGGTAGATTACGCCTCTGGGTACTACTAAATAGTCGCCATATTTAAATTTGAGTTCGCCATAGTTTGTTCTGCAAGTTCCACTTCCTCTGTGCACAAAAATCACTTCGTCGCTATCTCCATTTTTGTAGAAATAGTCGGTCATACTCTTTCGTGGACAAGACATACAAATCTGTAAATCGCTATTAGTGAGGAGTATTACTCTGCTCTCTAGGTAGTCGTCTTTGGGTTGTACATTAAAGTTTTGGAAACTACGGTGTAGCATTTCCATATCACCTGCTAGTTCTGGTTTCAGGTCTATGGGCTTATCTACTTTCAAAATAGCCGTAGGTGGATGGTGATGGTATAGCAAGCTATAGCTATTACTAAAACCTTCTGTACTAAAAAGTTCTTCTTTGTACAGTTCGCCATCTGGTCTTCTAAATTGGGTATGTCGCTTGGGCGGTATGCTTCCTAGTTTATGATAATGTGGCATTGATTTTTTTGCTTGAGAGGCAAAGATATGAATTTTACAAAATAGTTTAATTGTTAATCGAGACAGATTAACCTGATTTCTATGACAAAACCAAATTAGTTTCGTACATTTTTTTATTATTGACAACACTGCAAACTCGTGCTATGATT
>JBDNFQ010000098.1:0-2853 GCA_041689715.1 Bacteroidia bacterium | reverse complement strand
TTAAACTAGCTTTCTGGTATGATTTAGGGAAAAATTGGCAAATTTCGTCATCCCCATTTATAGAAAGCTGAGTGCTTGGTATCTCTACAGTACCAGAAAGTATATAA
The DNA here is from genome assembly GCA_041689715.1 of Bacteroidia bacterium. Classification (GTDB taxonomy): domain Bacteria; phylum Bacteroidota; class Bacteroidia; order NS11-12g; family UBA9320; genus UBA9320. The sequence continues at coordinate 2,746 of JBDNFQ010000098.1, read as the reverse complement.
TCTGAGGCACAAGGAGTGGATATAGTGGCCGTTACTGTAGAATAGATGCTTGAATATTGCCCCGTGCTGGCAGCTATATCTGCTAGATAGGTACCTTGTCCACTCTGTACACTCAGTTTTGGATTGTCCATTGACCAATTGATGGTTTTACTCCCCGTAGGAAGGTTACGTAACTCAAAATCCTCACTTGTGCCTCGGCACAGTCTAGCTGGCCAATCTTCTTTTTTAGGACAGACTCTGCTACATCCCGGCTTACCCTTTTCTACCTCCTGCTTTACCCAAGCTACATTGTCATCAGTTAAAAAGATGTGATCTTCATTTGCATCTGGAGCATAATAACTATCAAAGGGAGTCCTATTCATACAGCTATTATCAATGGTGCTCTGATCTGAATTCCAATGGAAGACGCCATAATCATCTAGGTCTAAAGCACTAAATGAGGGTATGAAAGTAAATGCTAAGTCGTCGTAGTAAATATCTATCTTGTCCTCTTTTACTCCTTGATCTTTGAGTTGTTTTACAATTCCAGCAGAAATACCTTTTGGGTCAGTGTAAAAAGAGCCCTGTACCGCATCCATGCTGCCAAAAATGTTGTTATTTGTTTCAGTTATAGAAGAAGAATATATACTTAAACTTAAAAACCCAGTTTCTGCAAATTTACCTTCGAAGACTTTTGATGAACCGCCATATTCTGCACTGTATCGACTTATTAGTTTAAATACTTCAACTCCTTTTTTTGCTTTTATAAAAATATCGAAATCACCAGGATTAAACGAATTAGTTCCGTTTAAAGTACCATTTAGTAGGCTTACTTTTCGAATGTTTGAGGGATAACCATCTGCTCCACTGAGGCCTGTTGTAGCTACCTTGTTGTAAAATGTCTGATGAAAAAAATCTGATTGAAAGTTTGTAGTGCTCCAAGCTGCATCATATTGATTCATTAGAAGCTGTCTACCTGCAGGAGAACGGAGCTCATTTGCAAATACATCTTTTTGCTCCTGATCACCTTTAAAATTACCAAAGTAGTCTAATGTATACTGCGTGCCTAATGAGATATTTGCTCCTTTGTGCGGTGCGTCAAAGCTCAACCATAATCTAGTATTATGATCCATATTTGGTGCACCAGCATTTTGTTGCTCTTCCATATAAGAAAGTGCATATCGAGTAATCATACCACCCATACTGGGGCCTACTACTACCAGTTCTTCTGAGCTTCCATTTTGAGCTAGCTTAGCGTTTACTTCTTGAATAAGCTTCACCGTAAGAAAAGCATTACGCTCTATATAGTCTGCTCCACCATCTCTGCCTGGCATACTTTGATAGCGGTCAAAAGTGCCGTCTGCCTTGTATCGCACTACATCTGTTTTATACGAAATAGCCTCGCTGCCTATCACAGGGAAATTAAGGATAATAACATCAAATCCCATCTGCTGGAAATCCTTTACTAAGTTAGGCTGAATTGGGTTAGGCGTGCCATAATTCATAACTTTATAGATGTCATCTGATACCCGCTTATCTAATGGGTCAAAGCCGTCAACAATAATAATTGGTTTTATGATTTCGCATTCTTGGCCTATAGTGCCACCTGTTTTATGATAGTAGATATGAGCGTCTGCTATGCTGTTTGTAGCATAAGACTCTTGATATCCTTTAAAAGGTATGTCACTTTCTATTATCCATAGTTCACCATCCTCACAATCTGCTTTTTTCTTATACTTTGGTTCACCTATCGTAATTTTTTGTTTAGAACATGGGTTTGGGTCATCACCTTCTAGTTCTACCTCCAGCTCCCAATATTCCTCGCCAAGTGTCTCAGTATTAAATATATACTCTTGGTTTGGGTATACGTAAAACGGAGGATGTCCTTCCCTGCTAATTTTAATGTGCTCAACTTGCGACCCTGTATTGCTATAGAAATGTTGGTCCTCAAAATAGAGAATGTTATCAACCCCTGCTTCCAGTATATTGTTAGATAAGCATGTTATACCAACATGATGCTGATTATAAGGGCTCACCTGCATAGCATCTACGTACATACTATCTTGGAGAATTAGTCTTCCGTCTGTTAGTGCGTTATGATCAATGGATGCAAAGTCCATATCCATAGATAAGATTGGTATACGATGAGATAAGTTTTGTACCAGAACATCCTACGCATAGAATCATAGCTGAGTATTTGCACTTCGGGAACCTGTGCATTTTCCATTTCCCACCAGCCTTGAAAGATATCATAAACCTCTATGGTGTCACAAGGGTCAATGCTATCAAGACGAGCCGTAGGGTAGACCTTATCATATAAATAACCTGTCGGTATTCGACTTGATTCTAATTGAGTAATAGAGTTAAAGTAATCTGAGTAGTTCTGTCCGTTCGGCTGAATGATAATACTGTCTCCTTGTCCGAATGCTGAGAATGAAAGCCATACTAGACACACTAGTATTACCATTTTTGTTAAAATTGTTTTTTTCATCGTTTTTCTTTCTTTAGGTTATCACCAACGGACGGATAGTGTATGCGTAAGTGCCGCCCTTATAGCGTGTATAAAGAGCGGCATTACGTATACATAGTGTGTGTGCCTTGAATGGCAAATATACCTAGAAATAGGAAAAGCTAGGGAGTGTAAGTCTCCTGTGTGCCTGGACTAATGCCGGGAAGCACTAGTAAGCCGCAAGCTGGTTTATCGTGAGGTATGCAGTGAAGTAAGCGGGACTACAAAGGTCGGTACTGACGTACAGAAACCTAATAT
>JBDNFQ010000097.1:0-5567 GCA_041689715.1 Bacteroidia bacterium | reverse complement strand
CCTTGGAAGTGGTCATCTCTCGTTGCTCCCCATATTGGGTAGTCCTCTGAAGCAGTATCTGTGATTCCACTAATAACACGCCAACACTCAGGTTCTTCTTCTATGCCATAAAATGCTACTTTCCGGAGTCTACTGTGATGATTATTAATACTATCCATAGTTGGAGAATTAGGTTTCATTTCATCAAGAGTGGGTGTATGCAGGGAGCCTGTGCTAAGTGGTGCGAGTGTATTGACTATTGCGTCGTCTATCTTGTCAATAACATCAGCACCGCTTAAGCCTAAAAATGCACCAACAGGAGAGGATGTAAAGTCATAAACTATACCGTATGGCTTTTCTAGAAAAATACTGCTGGCTATTTGATCTATAAATGCATTGTGTTGTGTTTTGGTGATGGCAATATCAGCACCAGCGTGAGGCGTACCAAAAGTGACAAGACCGTAAAACTCTCTTGTGCCAAAATTACCATTTTGATTATCATCCCATTGCCAATCTAGGTAACGAGCAGCGATACCTCCTTGGCTATGTGCTATAGCAAAATCATTGAGCTTACATCTATTAGGATAATCATCCGTAACGTCGTCTGAACCATCTTCAATTTGTTCTTCAATTAGTTCATCGCATATGTAATGAAAGCTAGTCTGTAATTTGGCATCATAGTTCACATTAGTAACAGCAGACTGATAGTTCTGCTCTGTCCATACAGCTTGTTTTGCCCATGAGTTGGCACTGCCTCCAAGTCCGTGTATAAAGGATATGTTTTTCTTTATTAATACTCCTGTGCCACAAGGGGTATATTCCGCTGTATCTGCTTTTTTAAACTTTGTAATAGTCTCATGTATTTTCGGATTATATTTCACTTCTACATCATAATGGCAAGTGTCGCATAAAGGTGGCTGACCAAATGAAGTAAACGAAAGGCTAAAAGTCAGAAAAGTTAGAAGAAATTTTATATGTTTTTTTAATATTTGTGTGTTCATGATATCAATAGATTAAAAGGTTTGACTTGTGTTGTTTTTGATGATTTTTTTGACAGTTGGTGTCTTTTCTGAGGCTGTATAAACGTGAACAAGGTACATCCCAACGCGTATTCCTTGAGGAAGTTCCACTCTGCCACCTTCACTTGTGCTGCCTGAAAGTAAAAGTTTGCCTGCCATGTCATAAATGGCAAAGTCAAATATTTCGTTTTTGTGCTTTTTGCTGACTATTCTAAATGCATTTGCATTAGCCTCAGTCATTACTTCAATCATTGATTTTTGATTAATATTACTTAATCTATTTGATTTTTCAAGAAGCGTACTGCTACCTTGCATCAACTCACGTTCGAATTCGTATCTCTTATAAACGGTGAGTTTACGGATACAACAACCGCTATCTGTAGCTATCCATTCATAGATAGTTTCTGTTTCAGGGAAGTAGGTGTCTTCTTCGTGATTTAAAGCGTATTCAATAGTAGTTTCTTTGATTTTGACACCAAAAGAATCAAATTCTGTAGCACTGGCTATTTTTAAATTATGGTCATAAGTCGCAATAACATCTGGCGAAGAGGCCGTCAAAACATTATTACTTTCAGTCACTACAAAACCTAGATTTGAATAGGCTACTACCAAACTATCGTAATATGGAATATTTAAGTCCAAGTGTTTATAGTTAGCGGCTTCTGTTGGTGTAAGAAAAAGGGTAGATGAATCAATGACTCTAGGCTTTTGATGAAATAGACTTCCCTCAGAATCATAAACATCCAGGGTGTTTTTGCCGACGGTAATCCTGCTAAAAGACTCCATCCATTCATCTCTGACTTGATATTCTTCTATGAAGTTCTTGTCAAGTAAAATTTCACCATCGAGATCTACATATTCGTCAAGTTTATAAAATTGCATGTATCCATGATACTCTGCTAATTCTCTAAATGTTAAACAATTAAAATCAGCTTGATTAGGCAAAGAATAGGAGACTGTCTTCTTCTCATGAAAGCTCACTTTTGTAAGATAATCGAATGGAAGCTGCCCATAACTAGACAGGTCCAGTAACATTAGTCCCACTAGCGTTACCATTTTTGTTAAAATTGTTTTTTTCATTTTGTCTTAATTGTTAAATCTTTCTGTTTTCTCAGAGCATTAAAAATTTCTGCTAGAGTTGATTAAGTTCTTGCAGTTTCAATGCTGGTTTTAACTTGTTGTCAGAGCTTCATTCGTTTACAAGCGAATGGTTCGGGGTCGCTAATTTACTGTTTTTTGGCAGATTTAGCTAGCCTACTTTCCTTTCTTTAGGTTATCACCAACATAGGAGTAGAATCATACCTACAATAGAAAGTAAGCTAGCAAGTACTGTAGGACTTAAATTGTCAGTATAAATAAAAAAGTAGGATTCTGAAAAGAATTATTTTTGAACTACGGTGTCGCACTTGTTGCTTGAGACTACCAAACAATAGTTAATCTAGCTCTTTGAGTGATGCTTAGGTTATTAAACATGTTACCTAATCTTCTACCTCTAGCTTATTCAAGAAGTTGGCAACCGTTCTTGGACTTGCGGTGCGTATTCTAAACTTACCTTCGCCCATTTTAGGTCCTTTATCCTTGATTATGTCATTGAACTCCTTATCTGTACTAGCTACTGTTACAGAGCCCATATAGTAATCTATGTAGAACCAATCGTACTTACTTACTTCAAAGTAGAAAGTATAGCGGGTAGTGCTTCTACGCTTAGATATAGCAATACGCGATGCTATAGCTCTGTTTACCTGTTTACCATCTATAGTAGCTATATGCACCGGCTCTAGGCACAAAAACTGCTTCTTGATGGGTGAGTAGTGTATATTAACTTGACTTATGAACAAATTTCTGTTTAGAACATCACTGGGAGTTATCTCTCCTGTAGACGGCGTCATTTCCAATGCTTTTTTAAGGTCCTTGTCATTTAAGTACTCTGCCATAGCTTTAGTCACAAATTCACTATTGTTGTCTGCTAACTCGTTACTTTGATCCCCTACTATCACTTCTCTCATACGAGCATATGCTTCTTCGGGTAGTTTCAGATTAAGAGCTAAGATGCTTTTTATTACAAAACTGGAGTCTTCTGGCATTTTGGAAATGTTGCCGGCCATTATGCCATTAAAGTTGTCGTCTATATCCATCCCAAAGTTAATCTTGCCCTCCGAGTAAATTTGCCCTGTGGCGTCGTTAAAGGATAGGTAGCTTCCTCTAGTAGCTCCTTCTAGTAGCTTCAGACTATCTCCTACAAAGAAGGTCTGAGCTGTCTCGTCATAAAAAAGAACTCCTGTGTCTGTGGTAAGTTCAAGATCGGCATAGCTTCTTTTAAAATTGGCCATAGACGGATATATATGGGTAGAGTCATTTGCTATACTAAGAGCGGCGTACATCTTACGTTGATCTTCGTTCTTGATCTCATAGGCTGGTACTATCACATCATTAGGATCTGGCTGCTGGTTATATCTAAACCAAGCACTTGCAAATGAATCAAAACTGTGTAGCGGCTTCACATATCCATTAAACACGAGGTCTTCTTCGGCACTGCGTAGCTCGGTTTTACCTTTAAAGGCAATTTTTGTACTTACTTTAAAGTCTAAGGTGTCTTTTACAAAGCCACTTGCAATCACTGTACTATCCGTTTTGCTCTTAACTCGCATTTTATCGAAATAGATAACCTGTCCAGTATTATGCTTGTCTTTGTACGTGTAATATGCAGCACCATCCAGAGCGTATCTGCCCATTATTTTTATTTCAGCATCGTATAACTCGTGGTTCTTATTGGTTCTAGAAGCTAGCATTTTAGACTGTTTAAGAGTCTGCATATTTGCATCTTTTCGTATCTCTACTTTTCCTTCATTAGGAAATACTCTACTATCTGCTACATCTATATAAGGTACTTTCTCAGCATAGAGTATACCTGTTTTCATATTGAAAAGGGCTAGGGTGCTTTCAAATTTTAAACCTTGCTGTGCATGGTCTGTACTTATAAAATAAGACTTCTCTTTGGCCAGAAGTGGTCCTTTGTTTAGCTCAATAGTTTCAGCATTCATATCCCAAGTATACTCATCCATAGAGCTTGCGTATGCATTATACGGTAGCTGGGTAAGATTCCCTTTTTCATTCGCTTTAAACTCAGCTATTCTAGTAGTGAAGTTTACGTGAGACTCTACATTATATGAAGCGAAAGCAATTTTATCATCGGATATAGAGCCTATTTCTAATTCAGATTTCATCGCATCTACCTTATTAGGTTTAAATTTCAGATCTGCAGATGTAAGCTTTGCTTTATCCCAAGTCAAAATCCCATTGCCTGATATTTGACTGCTGGTTTGTACCAGATTGCCTATGAAATCTTGATTATCTCTCAGTACTTTCACGGTATGTCCATTGGTATTTACATACATAGAATCGTTACCTGGCACCCATTTAGTTAGTACATCTGTGGCAAATACATTCGGGTACTTGGCGTTTTCGTTTATCTTATAGGTTTCTGCTGTCGCTAAAGTGTAATCGGGAGTTAGTAGAATATCTTGACTTGATATTTTGGCCCCTTGATAGTCTATCTCTCCTTTGGCGGTAAAACCTTCTTCACTCAGCTTGATCGACATATCTGCAGACCCTTTCCCACCATACATAGGGTAGGATGCCATTGGTTTTTTGAAACCCAGAGAGTAGTCATCCATTATTTTAGCCTCGTATCTAAAATTGGGTATAATGCCTCCGGAGACAAAGGTGCCAGGGAAACTTAGCTCTGCTGTAGTGAAATTGTCAATGTTTTCTACGGTAAATGGATCCACTTCGAAACGGAACTTATCCTTATCGTATACTCCACCGTAAATACTCTTTTTGTCATAGGCTATAATAGCTCCTTTCTTACTGGTGAATCTAGGGTATTCCGGGAAACTCTCGAGACCGGATTTGTTAGTCAATTTATCTATTTCTAATGTACCATTAATATCTCTCAATACAGATTTCACGGCTATAAGTCCAGGTTTACCGCTCTGGTCTTCTGTAAAAATGACCATCTCGTCTATTTTGTCTGAGCTTATTTCAAAGTTAAAATAGTCAAACTCAAAATGTTTGGCGTAGAAATCAAACTTGCCGGCAGTAACCTTACCACCGAAAGACATCCTACGCTTGTGTTTTAGTATTACTTGCTGCTCGGTAGGGAAGGCGTATACGCTCTGGCTATCACTAAATCTAAATGCACGTACACCTTCTATTACGAAAGTGTTGTTAATCAAATTTAGGAACGCATTAGACCTTGCACTAATTACGGATGAGAAACGGATAACATCATAGTCTGCCAATTTCATATGGGATAAAACAGCGTGATCCAATTTTTTTCTCACTTTTATAGTGTCCGTGTCTGGGTTGAAAAATACGTACCCTAGGTCTGCTAGATCAACTATCTGCGGCTTTAGGTATATCTGCTTGCTGCCCATCCAATCTGCATATTCTGTAAAGGTGAACTCCCGCTTGCGATAGGTAATTACAAAATCTCTCATCTTGGATAGTGGGTGATATTTTAACATACCTCGGGTTATTTTTTCATAGCGTAGCTCTTTATAGAAATCT
>JBDNFQ010000096.1:0-3212 GCA_041689715.1 Bacteroidia bacterium | reverse complement strand
TGTGGCGAGTATACTGTAACGAGTACTCCTGTAGATGGGTTTAGAGGGTCACCTACTTATTCCTGGAGCTTGCTAGACAGTAATAGAAACCTGATTTTTAATAAAAAAGTAGCCTACTTTAGATCTACTTCTAGTGCTATTAGCACACGTTCTACAGACACCATACTCTTTAGAGCAGGTGGCACCTACTATATTCAGCACCTTGTTAATAATGCTCCGCTTAACTGCCCAACTACCTATTTTGATACTTTGGTAGTGCCAGCGTTGTTAGAAGCAGATTTATCTATAGGCCCAGACACCTTTGTGTGTGCTGGTACTGATATAGTATTGCGACCCGTTATAAGTAACACCACGCCTCCTCTTACTTTTCAGTGGAGCTCTATGGGTGTAACCAATGACGGTAAATATCTCCAAAACGTAACCCGAAATGCTAGTGACAATAAAGATACCTTTTTAATGTCTGTCCCTCAAGTACGATACGATACAGGCGTAGCTATTATTATTACTGACGGCAATGGATGTACTGCAGAAGATACCGTACAGATATTCCTGAAAGCTAACCCGCTTGCAGTACTACCTCCAGACCAACGTATATGCAGCTACGATAGTTTCAATATAGTGCCTAATCTAGATTCTGCTTATTGGGTAGACCCTATTCTGGGAGACACCCTAGTACAAGGAGATACGCTTTACAAAGAGTGGTTCTTCAATAACTTTGCTTTCTCACCCTTTAGTACAGCAGATAGTGTCACTGTAAATGTGGCTGGCAGATACGTAATACGTGTCTACGATAGCCTTGGATGTGCAGATACAGATACTATGTTCCTGTTTGTAAATGACACCGTGAAAGCTAATGCTGGCCCAGACCAAACCCTTTGTTTTAACGACCCGCAGATTCTAATTGCAGGTGGATTAGACACCGCAGGTACAGGCAAAAGTGGTTTGTATAGATGGGCTAATATTACATCTGCACCGCCTAATAAAAATATGGGTACAAAACAGACTTACACCTATACTGCAGGTATGGATAGTATCTACAGGCTAGATCTTACGGTGACGCAATCTGGAGTAACCTGTATAAACGACGATACGGTACGCATATTCGTAAACCAACTGCCTATAGTAACCTTATCAGCAGATCAATCTGTATGTTGTGATGCGGGTAACCTACCGCTTAACTTTAATATAGTAACTCCTACGGGTACCCCCCCCACGGGAGGATGGAGCTGCACCAGATACCCCAGTCTAGTACAAAGTAATGTGTTCTATACTGCTGACGCATGTGGTCTTATCACTAGCCCAGCTAGAAGTATAACTGTATTTGTAACCTATACCTACACGCAACCTAGTACACTATGTGTAAATAAAGATTCGATGCGTATCACTGTAAACAGCCTGCCTAGAACTATACTGCTAGATAAGCAGTATTGCCAAGACATAGGATCTATACGATTAGATGACGATGTGGTAATTAGCCCTGCGAATACTTCACTAGGGGCTCCCTCTTGGAGATGCCTTGACTCTAACTCTATTTCTAATCGATTTATGGCAGATATGCTAGAAAATAGAGGCTCTCAGTTTGCTCCAGACTGGTGGGTAAACCTAGACGAATCTAGCTACGAAATACAAAATCCAGATAAGGATACTATTGTACTTGAATTTACATACACCAACGAGTATGGCTGTAGAGCTAAAGATACTTCACTGCTATTTATTTGGAAAGTACCTAAGATTACTTTCAGCACCAATAGAGACCTCTGCTGGGACGAGGGTAAAATATCCCTTAATACCTTGACAGGGGTTAACCTAACAGACGGTGTTTGGACCATTTATGACTCCACTGGGTTTAGACTAAAAAGTACTCTGGGTGGCTTAACTGGCGATACTATTAATACCCTCAATAGTGTTCCCCTAGCTAGTGTTAGTGCCACTCCTAAGAGATACTTGATCCGTTATGACCACATAGCTACAGGGTGCCCTGCACAAAATGATACTACACTTACTATCAATCCTTTGCCAGTAGTTAATTTAACGCAACTTGTTCCTGATAGATATTGTGAAACCGTAGCTAACATGCTACTAAATGCCAACCCTGCCGGTGGTACTTGGTCTTCTAATGACCCGAGTGCTCTAGTAGGTGGTAGCACCTTTAGTCCAGGTAATGCTTCTACTGTATTCCCAGATTCTATACACTTTAGATATAACTATACCAGTAACGTAACAGGATGTAAGAATGTGGACTCTATCTACGCTCTTGTAGATGCTAGTCCTACTATCACCACTCCTACAGGTAATGAGTTTTGCAGAACCAAAGGAATAATGACTGAAACACTTCAGTTTGCTCTCGCTGGTCAAAATACAGATCGAATAGATTGGTATAACTTTAATCCGGGTGCTCCTAGGGTAACTCTAGGCACAGTGGCTAGTCAAAATATTACACTTAACTACCAAGCAGATAGTACGGAAGTATTCAGAATAATTACCAATGTAGAAGGTAGAGGTTCTTGTGCTGATGTTGGGGGATTCTTTGACATAACCGTACATCCTATACCGCAAGCAACTTTAACTAATACTAATCCCGAAGGATGTAATCCTGTGACTACTACCCTAGGTATGAATATAACTAATAAGGTAAATCCTGCTACTAGCAAATATGCTTGGACCCTTGGAGATGCTAGCAACTCTACTGCTGCTACAGCTACTACTACAGTAACCTATACTACAGACGGGCAACCACGTGCTGACCTTACTATCACCTCTGATAAGGGATGCGACACTACCTTGTCTACCATTACTACTGTAAATCCTATACCCGTGGCTAATTTCTTGCCTAACCCAAATAACTATACTACGGCAGCTCTACCTAGGTTCCAGTTTAATGACAAGAGTACTGTATCACCTATTAATGGTGCTACTATAACAGGTTATGCATGGAGTTTTGGTGACCCTGCGGGTTCTACTTCTGCAGACCAAAATCCATCGTTCTTCTATCCGCCTGATACCGGTAGTCTTGATGTTACCCTTACTGTAACTACTAATCACGGATGTACTAGTACCTTCTCTTACCCTGTGGTAATAGGCCCTGACCTTATAGTCTTCATACCTAATGCCTTTACCCCAGACTTTGCTGGACCTTCAGATAATGAAGGTTTCAAAGCTCACATAAGTGGCGAGAAGTACATGAAACTAACCATCTTCAACAGATGGGGTGA
>JBDNFQ010000095.1:0-9191 GCA_041689715.1 Bacteroidia bacterium | reverse complement strand
TCTTGGAATAGCTCGCTATTCCTTCACCACTTTCACTCGAAACTCACTATTTAAAAATGTTCTGAATCCAAAATAATAATCAAACTCAGGTTTATGAAAGTTGAGATATTCTGTGACCTATTTATATGCATTCTAAACATATTTTAGAATGTGGAATATTTGGTAGAACTCTGTTATATAAATACAAAAAGGTAGGTATTTTTGTCGCACCAAAACATAACTCACGATAACAGAGTATAGATGAATCAAAAATTCAAAAAACACACCAAATGGTTTTTCCTAGCAATAGGCTTATTCCTTTTTAATACTTCATTTTCTGCCGAGTACAAAAGCAAGATAACGACACTCGTAAATGGACAAGAAGCAACCGATGCACGAATAGGCGAAGGAAGCGAATTATTCAAAGCAAATTGCACTTCTTGCCACGCCTTAAACAAAAAGGTTGTAGGTCCTGCACTTGCGGGAGTTGTAGGTAAATATGAAGGCGACTATGAGTGGATTGTAAGCTGGATAAAAAATAATCAGAAACTAGTAAAAAGCGGAGATGCTAGAGCAAATGCAATCTACTCGGAATATAATGGTGCAGTAATGAACATCTTTGAAAATCTATCAGATGATAAAATTACTTCCATAATCATGTGGATAGAGAATGACGGAGATGGCGTTGCAGCTGGTGGAGCAGATACTCCAATAGTGCAAGCTCCTGTGGTTAGCGAATCCCTTTTTAATAATATAAACTGGGGTGTAGTAATAATGTCTGTTATAGTCTTTGTCATTATTCTTATGATTTTAGGTATCTTAGAATTAGTAGGTAATATCACGGGTAAAGAAATAATCAATTGGAACAATATCAATGCCTATATGATGCTAATATTTGTCATTGGTTTCTTTGCATTGTCTATATATGAGTATACTATACACAATCAGTATAACCTTGCTAATTTTGGGTCTGCTTCAGAACACGGTATAGAAATGGATAAAATGATGAATTGGACTTGGCTAGCTACTCTACCTATTTTCTTTATCACCCAGTTTCTATTGTTCTATTTCTCTTTTAGGTATAGACAAAAACCAGGACGAAAAGCTTACTTCTTGTCGCATAATAACAACTTAGAATACGTCTGGACACTTGTACCTGCTGTCGTTTTGGCAGTCTTGGTATCAGGAGGTTTTAAAACGTGGAACAAAATTTTAAGATCCGATGCTGGTAAAGATGCCACACAAATAGAGGTGTTTGCATATCAGTTTGGTTGGAACGCAAGATATCCTGGCACAGATAATACATTAGGCAAGGCTAACTTCAATCTGATAAACGGCATAAATCCATTAGGTGTAGCCAATAGAGAACACGCAACCGAATTAATTAATGAGCTAGCTGCGGATACCATTTCTTTTAAAGAAGCAATTGCAAGACTGCCCAAGGAAGAATCTGAACTACGTTCTAAGCTTGGCGGACTAGTAGATAAGGACAGAGAAGATCACCTAAGAAAAATAGGAGCTTACTCGAGTGGTGAAAAACTAGATGAGTTAAATATGCTTATTAGTGCTAGAACTACACAGATAGAACGTTTAAAAAGAGCCTTAGCCGTTGAAGAGGGCACTATGTTCACAGGAACAGGAGATGACGATATGGTAGTACAAGAGATTCACTTAGTCAAAGACCAGCTCATAACACTGAAGTTTAGAGCTAGGGATGTGATTCACTCTGCTTACTTACCCTATTTTAGAACTCAGATGAATGTAGTCCCTGGATTACCTACAGAGTTTACCTTTAAACCTATTAAATCTACCAAAGAGATGCAGGCTACTAAAGGGGATCCCGAGTTTGATTACTACCTAGTTTGCAATAAAATATGTGGTAATGCCCACTTTAATATGAAAATGAAAGTAATAGTAGAAGATCAAGCTTCTTATGATAAATGGATAGCAGAACAAGCTGCATTATTTACCAAAAAGACGGAAGAAAAAGAAACTACTCCACCACAGACATCAGAAGTTACACCAGAAGCAGTAGCTTCTAACTAAGTCAAACAATAAAAGAATTATTTAGAATGAGCACATCAGCACACGCAGCACACGACGATCACGGCCATCACAAAGAGAGTTTCATTTCGAAATATATCTTTAGTATGGATCACAAGATGATCTCTAAGCAATTTTTGATTACGGGTATCATAATGGGTGTAATTGGCATGGGGATGTCTATCGCCTTCCGTTTACAACTAGCCTATCCAGATACTAGTTTCCCTATACTCGAATGGTTATTTGGTAGCAAGTGGGCCCCAGGAGGGATACTAGATGCTGGATACTATATGGCACTCGTAACTATGCACGGTACTATAATGGTATTCTACGTACTTACAGCAGGACTAAGTGGTACTTTCGCTAATCTTCTACTCCCATTACAGATTGGAGCTAGAGATATGGCTTCACCATTTATGAATATGCTTTCTTATTGGTTCTTCTTTCTGAGTAGTGTAGTATTGCTATCATCTCTTTTTGTAGAAACAGGACCTGCATCTGGCGGATGGACAATTTATCCACCACTAAGTGCATTACCTAAAGCTATGCCGGGATCTGGTGCGGGTATGACTCTATGGCTTACCGCCATTATTCTGTTTATTGCTTCATCTTTACTAGGTGGTATTAACTATATAAGTACAGTTTTAAATATGCGTACTAAAGGAATGTCTATGACTAGACTTCCGCTTACCGTTTGGGCATTATTCCTTACGGCTGTTTTAGGACTTTTATCTTTCCCTGTATTACTTGGTGGAGGATTACTACTTCTATTTGATCGAGGATTTGGAACTAGTTTCTACCTTTCTGACATTTACCTAGGTTCTGCAGGTGCACTAGAGCACACTGGAGGTAGCCCGGTTTTATTTCAGCATTTGTTTTGGTTCTTAGGTCACCCAGAGGTTTATATTATTATAATGCCAGCTCTTGGTATCACTTCAGAAGTTATAGCTGTTAACTCACGTAAACCAATCTTCGGTTACACTGCAATGGTTATATCTCTTCTAGGTATTGCTTTCTTATCCTTTATCGTATGGGGACACCATATGTTTATTACAGGTATGAATCCTTTACTTGGAGCAGTTTTCTTGGTTACTACACTTATTATCGCTGTACCATCTGCTGTTAAAACATTTAACTATTTAGCTACTCTTTGGAGAGGAAACATAAGATTTACAAATGCAATGATGTTTGCTATTGGTCTTGTATCTTTCTTTATCTCTGGTGGTTTAACAGGTATTTTCTTAGGAAATGCTACTTTAGATATTCAGCTTCACGATACTTATTTCGTAGTAGGTCACTTCCACATTGTAATGGGTTGTGCAGCTATATTTGGTATGCTAGCAGGAATCTATCATTGGTTCCCAAAACAATTTGGGAGAATGTTAAATAAGCCTTTAGGATATATCCACTTTTGGTTGACCTTTATATCTGCTTACTTGGTATTCTTCCCTATGCACTTTATGGGTCTAGCAGGGGTGCCACGTAGATACTATGCTTTCACACTACTACCTGAATATGGTGTTTGGTTCGATGTTAACGTAGTAATGACTATGGCTGCCATAATGGGTGGTATTGCACAACTTATATTCATTTACAATTTCTTCTCAAGTATATTTATAGGTAAAAAAGCAACGCAAAATCCTTGGGAGGCAAATACTTTAGAGTGGACTACTCCAGTAGAGCGTATACACGGTAACTGGCCAGGAGAAATACCTACCGTTTACAGATGGGCTTATGACTATAGTAATCCTGCATATGATAGCGACTTTATGCCACAAAATATACCCGACGAAACTAGCGAAGTAGAACTATTTGAAACGAGTCGTGGTAATGGATCCTCATTCAAAGAGGTGCCTACTTATGAGAATGCTACCTTTTTTGTAATGATTAAAAATTGGTTTAGACCAAGTACTATATAAACAGAAAAAACAAAAAAAAGCCATCCAAAACGGGTGGCTTTTTTTATGCAAAAATAAAACCTATGGTACATATTAAAAACGCATACACAAGGCTTAATTGGCTTTCTATATTTTTTATATTTATGCTTTTTGTGATAGGTGGTTTAGTGCGTAGTACTGGCAGTGGAATGGGCTGTCCCGATTGGCCAAAATGCTTCGGGGAGTACGTCCCTCCTACTTCTGAAGATAAACTGCCAGAAAATTATCAAGATATTTTCAAAGAACAAAGGATCAAGAAAACAGAGCGTTTCATACAAGTTTTAAATTTGCTTGGTTTTACCGAAAAAGCAGAAGAAATAGCTGCCATTAATTCCCAAAATGATACGCATAGCTTTAACGTGCTAAAAGCTTATGTCGAATATATAAACAGACTCTGGGGAGCCGTAACCGGCCTCATAGTATTTTTATGCTTTCTAGCTTCTACACCCTATTTCAAGACCAATAAGTCCGTATTTATCTATTCTTTATTAGGTTTTATAGCTGTATTTATCAATGCATTACTAGGGGCAGTAGTAGTCAATTCTAATTTGATAGGCGGAATAGTAACCCTACATTTTATTGCCGCTTTTGCCTCAATATTTTTCTTCATTCTCGCAAGAAATAAACTGCATCCGACGATTGAAAACCAGTATGAATCCAAAACAAAAAGGTTGGCTCTTTTTCTCTTCGTTGTAGTGCTAGTTCAGATTATATTAGGAGCCGAACTTCGAGAATTATATGACCTACTTATTGGTTCCAAAACGTTTCAAGAAAAATCTAACGCTTTAGCTCCTACTTTTCAAATACATGGTACAGTGGGTCTCCTTACATTGGTACTTAGTATCTATCAATGGATCACACACCCAAAAGATTCATTACTAAGCAAATACATAAAGTGCATACTTATTTTATCGGTTGGTCAAGTAGTGTTTGGTCCTTTGGCATTAATAGATAAAACAGAATCCATTTCAAAATTGTTCCATATAAGTCTAGGGTCGGGAATATTCGTGCTACAATTTTATATTTGCACCCTATTATTCAAGCGATAAATATTTAATACATCTAATCATTGAAAACGGAGGTTTTGCATACCAAAAGCATAGGCATAAGAGCCAAATTAGCTGACTACAATCAACTGATAAAATTTAGACTAACCTTCACTGTAGTGCTGTCTTCAGTTTTAGGATATCTCATTGGAGTTTCTGGCGAAATGAATTGGACAGAATTATGGGCACTTATACTTGGAGGATTTTTAGTAGTCTCATCTTCTAACGGTTTAAACCAAATAGTAGAGAAAAACTTTGATATCTTAATGACCCGTACAGAAAACAGACCCTTAGCTCAAAATAGAATGAGTGTATTAGAAGCGGCTATTTTTTGCAGTATTACCGGCTTGCTTGGTGTCTACCTATTGGCTCAATACCTGAATACATATGCGGCCATACTCGGTGTAGCTTCCCTAGTAAGCTATGCATTTATATACACTCCGTTAAAAAGAGTTTCTAGCATAGCTGTTTTTATAGGTGCTTTCCCAGGAGCTATTCCCCCTTTATTGGGTTGGGTAGCCGCTACAGGAGAGTTTTCTTTAGTAGCTGGCATATTATTTTTGATTCAATTTGTATGGCAATTTCCACATTTTTGGGCAATAGCTTGGATTCTTGACGATGATTATAAAAAAGCTGGTTATAGACTATTGCCTTTCAAATCAGGTAGATCCAAATCTTCTGCTATGCTAACAATAATTTCCTCTTTAGTCTTGGTTGCTATAGGAGTAGTACCTTATTTCATAGATATGTGTGGAATCGTCGGGTTATCGATCATTACTATTAGTTCTTTATCCCTTACCTACTTGAGTATAAAACTTTACATATCGTTAGACATCAAAGATGCAAAGAGCCTGATGTTTGCTTCGATTATTTATAATCCACTGGTTCTTATTACTTTACTACTAGATAAAATTTAATATGAATGCGGAAATTACTGCCAAAACGGGTGTACATCCTACCAAGTTTAGCCTCTGGCTACTCTGTCTAGGTATTTTAATGCTTTTTGCAGGCCTTACTAGTGCCTACATAGTGCGTAGAGGAGATGGCAATTGGTTCGACTTTGCTTTGCCAGTTGAATTTCTATACTCTACTATTTTAGTATTGCTTAGTTCTGTCACTATGATTTATGCTTTTAGGTCTGCTAAAAACGATAATCTACAAGGCGTCAACGTAGGACTATTTGCCACCATACTACTTGGAGTTGGTTTCATCGTTTCTCAGTACATGGGATGGAGTTCTATGGAACAAAATGATTTACATTTTGTAGATCCTAAAAACGGAGATAGAGTTTCTGCTTCTTTCCTTATAGCTATAGCAGCCGTGCACTTATTGCACATTCTGGCTGGCATTTTGTTCCTCATTACGGTATTAATAAAAGCCTTCCAATCAAAAGTTCATAAGAAAAATTTACTGTCAATAGATATGTGTAATACTTATTGGCACTTTGTCGGTCTCTTGTGGGTTTATTTGTATTTGTTTTTATATTTTGCACCCGATTTATAACCAATGTCAACACAAACAATATCAAAATTAAGCATTTGGCGAGGAGGTAACTCCCCATTCAATGTAAGTTACGGCAAACTAATGATGTGGGTATTCCTTCTATCAGATGCCTTTACTTTTTCTTCACTATTAATAGGATACGGAGCTATACGATATAGCTATCCTGCTACAGAGATAAGTCAAATAAAAAGTCTTGAACTTTCTTTTGGAGAAAACGTACAAGAAAAATTTGCCGCCCCAGGAATGTATGCACACCACGGTGAACATTTCATACCTAAACTAAGAGATGCTGGAATCTTTAATGAACTTCAGTGGCCATCACCTGATTTGGTTTTTAATCACTTCCCTTTTGCCCACGGACTTCATTTACCCTTGATATTTGTAAGTTTAATGACGCTTATTCTTATTCTTAGTAGCGTTACGATGGTACTAGCTGTAGAAGCAGGTCAGCGTGCAGACAAAAAAGCTGTTAGCAAATGGATGTTCTGGACTATAGTAGGTGGGTTTATGTTTCTTAGCTGCCAAGCTTGGGAGTGGACTAACTTCATCACTGCTGGAGCAGAACCCATGTCTAATCCATTCGGTCCGCCAGCATTTGCAGCCCTATTCTTCTTAGTAACAGGATTTCACGGTTTTCACGTATTTTCTGGAGTATTGTTAAATGTCATTATATATATCAATAATAAAAAAGGAACATATGAGGCTCGCGGTCACTATGAAATGGTAGAAAAAGTTGGTTTATACTGGCACTTTGTAGATCTAGTTTGGGTCTTTGTTTTCACCTTCTTCTATTTGATATAACGCATTCAATTAAATTTAAAAAATCATGTCTTCACACGCAAATAAAAACGTAGATATACACGACGAAGAGAATTACGACCCAACTGTATGGGTACCTAAAGTACATAGTCACGGCACCTCCGATATTTGGAAAAGATTCTGGATTCTTTTAGGTCTTACTATAATTGATGTTGGATTCTATTTCGTATTGGCACCTGGTATGATCAGAAATGTCATATTCATTGTACTGGGAATCGTAAAAGCTTGGTTTATCGTAGGTACTTTTATGCACATGAAGCACGAAAAGAAAGGTCTAAGTTATATTATCATCTTACCTATGGTTCTTATCCTCTTCTTCTTAGCTTGGATGATGTACGAAGGACATTTTTGGGAAACTTTTAAATAGGTAAATTTTAGCCTTTATGAAAAACGTTGGAGGCAAAATACTACTTCTTGGATTACTGGCAATACCTGCTATTTGGGTGGTATTGTGGAAAGTATCTTCCTTTGAGTCTAATCCACTTCCTATAGTCCGTCCACTTTCTGATAGTATATACGTATCTAAAAGTCCACTACAGACCAGCTATGGAGAAATGTATTACTTCAAAAACAAACCTAATAATATTACTATAGTCTCATTTTTTAGTACGTCATGTAAAAAAGAATGCCCTATAGTATGCGGTCACGTGAAAATCCTTAGCCAAAAATTGGTAAATAGTACAGACATCAAGTTTCTATCTATTAGTCTAGACCCAGTATCAGATTCACTAGTAAAACTCCAGCAGTTTTCTACAGCTTATGAAGTAGATTCAAGTCAGTGGACTATAGTCACAGGAGCTCAAGATGAACTGCAAAACATTGCGATCAATGCTTTTGATGTGCCCGAAAAACAGGCTATACAAGACGGGACTATAAACCACAGCACTATACTCTATTTATTAGATAAAAATGGCCTGATACGTGGTACATACAATGGTCTACGCATAGAGGAAGTTTTAGAGATGGAAACAGATGCTAGATATCTGCTACGTAACAGTAGAATAGAAGAAGCCAATGAAAAATAAAATAAACCCACTTTTTCTCATTCCAATACTAGCCGTTATTTTCGTATTGATATATGCTACTATACATACGCTTGTAAACAAAGAGTCCGATACGTTACCTGTATACTCCTCAGACCAAATGGGAGAACAAGTACCTTTCTTAATTGAAGATTTCTCCCTCATAGACCAAAATGGCCAGGTATTTACTAGAGCAGATATAGGCAATAGGATAGTAATAAGTAATTTTTTCTTTGCTTCTTGTCCAGAAATATGCCCTACTATCAATGGAAACATTAAGGCAGTCACAAAGAGTTTTTCTGCAAAAGATAATATCCTATTTTTATCCCATACTGTTGACCCTTACAATGATACGGCTAGTGTACTCAGAGATTATGCAAATGATCTTGGTGTTAATGATGCTCAGTGGAGATTTCTAACTGGAAAAAAAAGTACCCTCTACCATCTAGCTATAGACAACTATAAAGCAGTAATACAAGAAGTACCAGATACCACAGATTTCATACACAGTGAAAAGGTTATGCTAGTAGATCGTGAGTTTCATATCAGGGGTATCTACAACGGCTTGGATACCAATGAACTCAAACAACTTACTAAAGACGCTCAAAAATTACTATTTACATATAAAGAAGATGAAAAACATTAGCGACAAAGCATTTTTTAGAATTGCCATGACTATTTCGATAGTCGTATTTTTACTCGTTGTTTTATTAAACAAGCGGGTCCTTAGTCCTCCAGATACATTTCCAGCTTTCATATATAAACTGCCGCTACTTCACGCCCTTATCAATGGGACATGTGCCGTATTGCTTCTATTTTCACTTAGAGCTATTAAGGCAGGT
>JBDNFQ010000094.1:0-6695 GCA_041689715.1 Bacteroidia bacterium | reverse complement strand
TCTTGAGGCTCTATCTTATCTCCTTTATCTATTCGAGCTTGAAAAGCAGCTAATAGTTCTGGAGTTTCTTCTTTTCCTTCAAATGTCTCGTCTGGGTCTATATAATCGTTTCTGTACTTCATTTTCTTTTGTTGTTAATGTTTAATTTAGCGGTTCTATTTTATTTGGAACTTCACCATTTGCAGTTTTGTTCCAATTTTCTTCTAATTCTTTCTTATGAATGGCATACCATTCTGCAACTAGTGCTTTTACTCTGTTAGGCACTTCGCCAGTTAATATTTCAAAAGTATCAATCCGTATTGTGGCTTCATATTCATTGTACAACACGTGAAAGTGCGGTGGATTGTGATCCATATAGTACAAGTAAATGCTGATTCCAAAAAAGTAGGATATTTTAGGCATTTATTAACTGTGTGTTTTGCCATTCGTCAAACGTTACTTCTTTTAATTCTAAGTATAAGCTATCCCCGCAGATCTCTATTTCCTCAGGCCAATAGATTACACCCTCTTTAAGTTTTGCTAAGTTAAAAAAGCTATGATCTTGTAGTTTACTTAATATGCCTTTTAATACCTTCTTATCAAAGTCTATGATTCCGATAGTACCATCTTCAAACTTTGCAAGGATGGTAATTCTTTCTTCAATTTTGATATGTGTTAATTTAGGTATTTTCATTTAGTGCAGTTCTTTTTTTAGACCACTCAATATAAAATCACTCAGCTTTTCTGCTATTTGTTCAGGATTAAGATTGCCACCGGGTTTGTACCACTCCACTATCCAGTTTACACTGCTCAGTATAGTGAGTGCAGCAAATTTTTTGTCTATCTCGTTAAAGACTCCTTCGTCTATACCCGTTTGTACTATCTCTCTGAATCCTTTTTCGTATGTATCTCTCTTGGCTACGAATTGGTCTAGAGATTTTCCTGTAAGGTTTCTCCAGTCTCTTATAAAAATAATAGCAGAGTCTAAGTTTTGAGTAAGTATCTCTACGTGTAGTTTGATAGCCATACGTAGTTTTTCTTCTGCATTGAAGTAGATGTCATTGACCTCTTGTACCGCAATCTCAAATTTATCTGCCATGTCAAAACATGTAATTTTGAGAATATCTTCTTTGTTTTTGAAATGAGAATACAAGCTTGCAGGCTCCATATCCAACGCTTTGGCTATGTCCCTTACCGATGTGGCCGCGTACCCTTTTTCTTTGAGTACGCTTTGTGATGAGGCTAGTATTTCTTTTTTGCGTTCTGTCATTGCTCTACTCCAAACTAACGTTCGTTAGGCAAATATAGTTTTTAGGAGTTGTAAAGCAAGTGGCGAGAGTTGCATTATATTTGACAAATGAGAATGATTATAAAACTTAGTTGTATCAGCTTACTACTGTTTTCCTATTTCTTAAGCAAAGGTCAAGCAGAGGGTAAGCACGAAATTGGTCTAAATTTAACAACTTGGGCTACTAGCCCATTTGTGTATTATGAGCCTAATAGTCTCGAACGAATTAATTATATCCAAGGGTTTACCTACAAGTATTATACGGAGAATATTGCCTACCGAGGATATTTAGGTGGTGAGAATGAAAGCTTTGAAATGGATGGTAGAAAATCTAATGGAGTGTACTCGGCTGCAGATACTCGATCATTTATTGGTATGATGGGAGTGCAGTATTGTTTTGGCAAAAAGAAATTTAGAATAGCTCCTATAGTAGATCTCAAGTACGTGAGACGACTTACAGAAGGTGAAAATACTGGCGGCGTAATAGCTGGCGGTAGAATATATTCATACAAGGAAAACTTAATTGGACTAGCACCTGGTATCAATTTCACTTATATCATCAGTTCTAAACTCTCGGTACAGTTAGAGTCTAACATTTCACTTCTAAAAAATTATAGAAATGGAGAAGAACTACAGTATGGTGCGGACTTGACTGCTCCTGTAACTGAGCGGCTAAACGAAGTGCAGTATAAGCCAGTTAGTATATTTTCGTTAAACCTTAGAATCTAAGAGAATATTCTTATGCTTGCATTGTGAAATTTGGCAAAGTAGAAAATCCGGGAGACCTAGATTTAAGTCTTCCTCTAGATCATCCAGATACCAAGCGAGCATTGGCAGATGGAGGATACACCGAAGGAAAACCAAAGGTGTTTATTGGTTTTCCTAAGTGGGCTAAGACTGATCTCAAAGACTTCTATCCAAAAGGCACTAAAGATGAGTTAGCCTATTACTCTACCCAGTTCAATGCAATAGAACTCAATGCATTTTACTACCGCATATTTCCAGAGAAAGTAGTGCAAGGTTGGTACGATCGTAGTGCCCCAGACTTCACCTTCTTTCCTAAAGTTCCACAGCTGATAAGTCAGTTCAGAAGGTTAAAAAACTGTACTGTAGAGTTAGATGATTACTTCCGCAGTATTTCTAATTTTAAAGAAAAACTAGGCACGGTATTTCTGCAGATGAATGAGAACTACGGACCGAAAAATTTTGAAGACTTGACACACTTTATTGAGCAGTGGCCTATTGATGTGCCGTTGAGTGTAGAGCTGCGTCATACTGACTGGTATACGGGTGCTTCCATAGCCAATGAGCTGAATGACATGCTAGTACAAAACAAGGTGTGTCATACTATAACAGACACCGCAGGCCGTAGAGATATTATCCATATGCGACTCACTAATAATCAGTGTTTCATTCGTTTCACAGGAGCCAATCATCCGAGTGATGTAGACCGACTAGATGAGTGGTTTGATAGACTTACAGATTGGAAAGAGCAAGGAATAGAACAGATAAATATCTTCATACATCAGACCGTAGAGAAAGACCTACAGATGCTCAGTGCTAGACTAGCTGAGCGGATCAATGAGGAGTGGGGATACAACCTTACTGTTCCTGGCGGTGAGCAGGGTAGTTTATTTTAGGAATTCCACAAAACTCTTTGGCGTAATCACCTCGGTCTCGGCGTCTGGATACATATTGGTAAATGCACGAGTTACCTTATGACTTTTAGTCGAATTCCACTTCATTTCGTATGCGGTAAGTTGCTCGCCATTTAGTTCTACGTAGTCTACTTCACTTTGGTTATAGTTTCTCCAGAAGTAGCTTTTAGCTCTAGAGTTGGTCCAGCGGAGATGTTTTAATCTTTCACTAGTGATAAAGTTTTTCCATAGCTGTCCGTGGTCATTTCTATTGGCTAGTTGATTATAGTTGCCTATAACGGCATTGCGTATTCCATTGTCCCAAAAGTATACCTTACTCATTTTGCTCACCTCTTTTCGCTCATTTGTGCTATAGGAGTTTAGTCTATAGACTACGAATGATTTTTCGAGCAGGTCTATGTAGCTTTCCACGGTCTCAGATTGCACCCTGAGGGCTTTAGAAAGTTCGTGATTATTCACCTCAGAACCTACCTGATAGGCTAGTAGCTTGAGTAGTTTATCTAATAACTCGGGTTTACGGATGTCTTTCCATATCAGTACATCCTTGTATAGATATTGCTCTGCAAGGTTTTGGAGCAGCGTCTCGCCTATCTCTCTCTTTTGGGTAATCTCAGGATACATGCCGTACACTAGGTGAAACTCCAGCTCTTGCTCTATTTCAAAAGGGGATTTGGTAGGGTAGAGTTCCCCTATAGAAAACGGGTAAAGATTAAAGAGTATATGTCTGCCTGTGAGTGGTTCAAAGATGGTTTCGGATATTTCTAAAGAAGAAGAACCTGTAGCTATAAATTGTACTTCTGGAAAATTATCTACCATTATTTTGAGTAAAAGTCCGGCATTAGCCAGTCGCTGTATCTCGTCTATAATGACGATTTTGTAGCTACCGATAGTTGCTCTTATAGTGGCAAGGGTCGGATTTTCTAGCTGTTGTCGTACTTCGGGCAGATCGGCATCTAGCCACGTAACAACCAGTTCTCGCTCTTGTGCTATTTGTTTGAGTAATGTGGTTTTTCCCACTTGCCGCGGTCCTATAAGTACTATCGCTTTACCTTGGTAAAACCATTTTTCTATACTAGGTTTTATAAGTCTTTGTATGCGATTCATAGCACAAAAGTACGAATTTTTCTATTGCACTGTAAATACTAGTATTAATTTTTCTATTATACTGTAAATATTACACCTAATTTTTCTATTAAAGGTGAAATGTCTTGAACTGTAAAGGGGGGGTAGTTAGCGAAAGGGAATGATTTATACTGAACCGTTTATTCTAACTCATCTTATGTCTACTATCTAAAGTATTTTATCTAACATCTAACATCTAACATCTAACTGTCTAACATCTAAAGTCTATCGTCTATCGTCTAAACATCTAAAGAAACCCCCACCGGACAATGGTCACTACCAAACGTATCGTTATCTATAAATGCGTCAGTCACTTTAGGTATTAGAGCATCAGAAACTAGGAAGTAATCTATACGCCAGCCTGCATTGCTCGCACGTGCATTGAATCGGGTGCTCCAGAAACTATATTTTACTTCTTCAGGATTAAGCTCACGGAAAGAATCTTTTAGCCCGATACCGAGTATTCCATCTAGACCGTCGATTTCTTTTTGAGTATATCCACTTGTCTTATTGTAGTTGCTCTTATCGTTTTTCAGATCAATGGCGGCGTGAGCCACGTTAAAGTCACCTGTTACTATGATGGGTTTAACCTTTTGTAAATCAGCTAAATAGTTCTTAAATGCTTCATCCCAAGTAGCTCGGTAGTCTAATCTTTTTAAACCCGCACCACTGTTAGGTACGTATACATTTACGAGATAAAAATCTGCGTACTCAGCACAGATTACACGACCCTCGTCATCGTGTTCCTCTATGCCCATATCTATAGTCACATTAATGGGCTCCGTCTTACTTATAATAGCTACTCCGCTATATCCTTTTTTGGTAGCAGAGTTAGAGTAGACGTGATATTCTTTGAGCTCGGTTAGAGCTTCTTGTACCTGATCATCTTGTGCCTTGGTCTCTTGTAGGCAGTATATATCTGCACTACTATCGTGTATGATATCGATTAAACCTTTTTTTACTGTGGCTCGCACGCCGTTTACATTCCAAGAGATGATTTGCATAGGGCAAATGTAGAAATATTGAATGACTGAAAGTGGAATTAGAAAAGGGATAATTTGGCAGCTATATTTGACCCCATTATGTTTCAGGATGTATTTAACAAAGCTCAAGAGGAAAAATTCATGGTTTCTATTGCTACCTATGGTGAAGAGGCTGCTTGGGTTGGATATGTTTTATCCTACACTTTAGAGTTGGTTACTCTAGAACATGTTTCAAAATATGGCAGATACGATGGAATTAGGAGTTTAAAAATTGACAATATAGAACGCGTAGATGTAAACGACGAATTATGTAGAAGCATCACGTTTCTGGCTCAAAATCAGAATGAGATGAATAATCTGAGTATGGAGTATAAAGAGAAGCAGCCAACGGGAGGGTCTTTTTTAGAACTTCTTACGTATTGCAAAGAGGGAAACCTAATCTGCTCTATAGATACTAAGGATCTCTACCTTACGTGTTTTATTTTAGATCTAAGTACGGAAGAAATCAAATTACTAGCTATAGATAATTTTGGAAATAAGGATGGAGAGTGCCATATCAAAATGGATGATGTGAATTTTGTTTCCATGGGTAGATTAACAGCAATGCGTAGGCTGTTGCTCTATAACTTGAATTACAGGATTTAAGCTACCGAAACTATCTTTTCTTTTTTTCCTCCAAAAACTACTTCTGTTCCTTTTTCTTTACCCATAAGTTGCGTCCCAATGGGAGAAGCAGTAGAGATAGCAAAGACTATATCCTTGCCTATTTCTATTTTGCCAAGACCTACACAGAGGTACATCATTTTTTTATCCGTGGTGATGAGAGCACCTAGTTGTACAGAATCGCACGGCTTATCTGGAGAGATATTGCTGAGCAGCATTATCTCACGTACCGCTATATTCATAGTCCGGTTAAGACGGTCTAGCTCTTCTTGGCCCATTGCACGTGCGGTTTCAAACTTATTGCCTGCCGTACTATTAACTTCACCTACTATAGACTCTTGTACCTTGTCTATAGCGTTTTGAAGTTCTCCTATTTTCGTTTGCTGCTTGTGCATACAAGCTGCGTGTATATCTGACTTGTTCATACTTACCATTCCAAATTTAGTGTTTTGTTACCTAAGTTGCAAAGCCTAAAAAGAGAATAACACACATTTGTACTGAATGTTAGGATTTATAAAGAAATTATTTGGTCCAGGAGTGGACCTTAGTGAGAAAATGAACGAAGGTGCGATCATAGTAGATGTACGTAGCCCCGGAGAATATGCAGGAGGCCATGTGAAGGGAAGTAAGAACATTCCTTTGGATAAAATAAGCGGGAAAATAGAAACCATAAAAAAATGGAATAAGCTTGTAATTACTTGCTGTGCTAGTGGTATGCGTAGTGGAAGTGCTGCAAGTATTCTCAAAAAGAATGGCGTGGAAGCATATAATGCAGGTCCGTGGCAAAAGGCAAATAGGTTGGAGTAGGAACAGAGGATCTGTAAGAACGTGCCTCGATGAACACATAGTAGGAACTTGCCTCGATGAACACATAGTAGGAACTTGCCTCGATGAACACATAGTAGGAACGTGCCTCGATGAACACATAGTAGGAACGTGCCTCGATGAACACATAGTAGGAACGTGCCTCGATGAACACATAGTAGGAACGTGCCTCGATGA